>NZ_JBEGDB010000286.1:0-10250 GCF_043638955.1 Bradyrhizobium sp. 31Argb
CCTCGTTTGAGATTTCGACAACCTCATTCTGGCACAACTGATGCCGTAGGGGGCCGTCCACCCCATCAACCACAGGGTTTGTGGTTGGAAGACGCCGGGCCGACTTGCACGTTTCACAACACATAGTCGGGGTTATGGGTCCCGGCTCGGAGGCCGGGACGACGGGCATCGCGATGCGAGTTCCGCGCAAAGGTAACTTTAGAGCCCCGCGGCGCCATTCCTTAACCCGTTCTTTACCGTAACGCGAAAAAGTCGACGGCTAAGGCAGACGCCCCGCGCGGAATTCGATTGTCTGTTCAATCGGGACGTACGGGGAGGCTGCAGGCGTGGGTGTGGACGCCTTAGTCGGGACCGGACGGAATCATGAATTCGCGCGTATCGTGGAGTGTTGAAAGCATCGATCCATCCGTCCGCGAAAGGGCCGAGGCTGCGGCTCGGCGCGCCGGCATGTCGCTGAACGACTGGCTCAATTCCACCATCGGCGAGCCGGCGCCGCCGGATCTCCGCAATGACCAGGCGCGGCCCGCGATGCCGAGCCAGGCAAGCCGAGACGTCGCCGACATTCATCAACGGTTGGATGCGATCACCCAGCAGATCGATCGAATCGCGCGGCCCGCGCCGCGCAATGACGCCCCGCGCAGCGACGCTGCGCGCGGCCAGTCCAACGTCGCGCGCCAGCTCAACGACGCGATCTCGCGGCTCGATGCGCGGCTGTCACAGATTTCAAATCCCGCTGCCGCGGCGCGCCAGCCCCAGATGCCGGACCGGCAGCGCCAGGCGGAAGCCGTCGAGCGTGCTGCCGCAAAGGTCTACCGTCCGTCGCCGCCCTTAAGTCCCGCCTCTTTCGATTCCGCGATCGCGGAGATCACCGCACGCCAGAACGAACTCGACAATCCGCCACCGCGGCAGATGCCGCCGCGCCACGCTCAGCCAATGGGCGCAGCTCAGCCGACGGGCCCAAGCGTTCCGCCAGTGGCCGCGCATGCTCCTCCGGTTGCACCGGCACCTGCCGCGCCGGCACCGGCTGGACCGGACTTCTCCTCGCTGGAGCGTTATCTGATCAAGATCACGAGCCAGATCGAGGCGCTGCAACGGCCCGATCATGTCGAGCAGTCGATCGCCGCGTTCCGGAGCGAGCTTGCGGAAATCCGCGCCGCGCTCACCGAGGCGATGCCGCGCCGCGCGATCGAATCGCTCGAAAGCGAGATCCGCTCGCTGTCGCGCCGCATCGACGACAACCGGCAGAACGGTGCCGACGGCCAGGCGCTCTCCGGCATCGAGCGTGCGCTGTCCGAGATCCGCGAGGTGCTGCGCTCGCTCACCCCGGCCGAGCAGCTCGCCGGCTATGACGAGGCGATCCGCAATCTCGGCGCCAAGCTCGATCTGATCCTGCGCGCCAACGACGATCCCTCGACGGTGCATCAGCTCGAGAGCGCAATCGCCGCGCTCCGCGCGATCGTCTCCAATATCGCCTCCAACGACGCATTGGCACGGCTCACCGAGGACGTGCAGACGCTGTCGTCCAAGGTCGACGAGCTCGCGCGCGCCGGCAACCACGGCGATGCCTTTGCGGTCCTCGAGCAGCGGATCGCCGCGTTGGCCTCGACCCTGGAAAGCCGCGAGCGCCCGGCGCCAACCGAGCACTCGCAACATCTCGAAGACGCCGTGCGTACGCTGTCGGAACGGATCGACCGCATGCAGGTCGGAAATGACAGCGCCTCGGCATTCGCGCATCTTGAACAGCGTGTCTCCTACCTGCTCGAACGCCTGGAAACCTTCTCCAATCCTCAGTCCGGCAATTTCGGGCGCGTCGAGGAAGGGCTGCAGGACATCCTGCGCCATCTCGAACGCCAGCACGCCAATCTCGTGTCGCTGGCCGAGACGAGCCGCAATGCCGGCGCGCCGGCGCCGCAGCCGCTCGACCCTGGCCTCGTCGATATGGTCAAGCGCGAATTGTCCGATATCCGCTACAGCCAGTCGGAAACCGACCGCCGCACGCAGGATTCGCTCGAGACAGTGCACAATACGCTCGGCCATGTGGTCGATCGCCTCGCGATGATCGAGAACGATCTGCGCACCGTGCGCTCCGCGCCGGCCACGCCGTCACCGGCGCCCGAGCCGCCGCGCGCCGCGATGCCGCAGACAGTGATGCCGCAGCCGAAGCCCGAGCTGCCTAATCCCGCGATACAGGAACATTTCGCGGCCGCGCCGCGCGACTTCCATGCGGCCATGCCGGTGGAGGCTGCACCCGTTCCGCCGCCGCTCCCGCCGCGCGCGATCAGCGAGATTTTGGAGCCGCACGCCGCGGTCCGCGCCGCGCTCGAGCCGGACCTGCCGCCGGATCATCCGCTCGAGCCGGGCACGCGCCCGACCGGACGGGTGCCGACGCCCACCGAACGCATCGCCGCGTCGGAGAGCGCGATCAGCGAGATCTCGCCCTCCACTAAAGAGCCGGTCTCCACGTCGAGCTTCATCGCCGCCGCACGCCGCGCCGCCCAGGCCGCGGCCGCCCAGGCCGCCACCGAGAAGGGCGGACGTGGTGGGGCCAAGGCGGCAGCCAAGGCCAAGCCGGTCGACAAGGCTCAGGGCAAGTCCGAGGGCAAGGAGCCCTCGACCATCACGTCAAAGATCCGCTCGCTGCTGGTCGGCGCGAGTGTGGTGGTCATCGTGCTCGGCGCCTTCAAGGTGGCGATGATCCTGCTCGATAGCGGCACCTCGCCGCAGATGCCGCCGATGGAGAGGTCGAGCGATGCCCCCGCCGCGGCCCAGCCGCCGGCCGACACTGCGGTTGTCGCACCCGCGCCCGCGCCGGCCCCTGCGGCGCCATTGATGACTTCGCCGACCCCGCTCGGCCGGCAATCCAACAACAGCACCGCGCCGAACATGCTCGACGGCTCGCAGGTGGCGATCCCGCCGGCGCCCGCGCCGTCCCCATCTCCCGTTGCGAACAATGACATCACCGGCTCGATCCCCGCGCCGTCCGTCGCGCCGATGGGCGGCAGGCTTATGATGGTGCAGGTGCCGCCGAGCGAGCGGCTGCCTGATGCCATTGGCGGCCCGGTGCTGCGCGCTGCGGCGCTGAGGGGCGATCCGGCCGCGGCCTATGAGGTCGGCGTGCGCTTCGCCGAAGGCAAGGGCGTTCCGATCAATTATGACGAGGCCGCAAAGTGGTACGAGCGCGCCGCGCAGGCCGGCGTGGTGCCCGCGATCTTCCGGCTGGGAACCTTCTATGAGAAGGGGCTCAGCGTGAAAAAGGATGTCGACACCGCGCGGCGCTACTACGTGCAGGCCGCCGAGCGTGGCAACGCCAAGTCCATGCACAATCTCGCGGTGCTCGATGCCGATGGCGGCGGCAAAGGCGCCAACTACAAGAGCGCGGCGCAGTGGTTCCGCAAGGCCGCCGACCGCGGCGTCGCCGACAGCCAGTTCAATCTCGGCATCCTCTATGCCCGTGGTATCGGCGTCGAGCAGAACCTGGCCGAGTCCTTCAAATGGTTCAGCCTCGCCGCAGCCCAGGGTGACGCCGACGCCAGCCACAAATGCGACGATGTCGCCAAGCGCCTCGACGCTCAATCGCTGGCCGCGGCCAAGCTCGCGATCCAGACCTTCACCGCCGAGCCGCAGCCCGACGACGCCGTCAACGCCGCGACCCCGCCGGGCGGCTGGGACGCGGCGACCGTGCCGCCCAATGCGGCTAAGCCCGCGGCCAGGGCGGCGTCACAGAAGCGCACCGCCTCGATCGCGCATTAAAATTATGACAGACGCACGACGCCGCGGTGCGGCGTCGCCATATGTATCTCAGCGCTGAAGCTGTGTAGAAAGGCCGCGCCCCCGCGCGGGTAGCTGCCAGCGCCGAGAGAACCAGTTTGTCAGCCCAAGACCACGAAGGTCGCTACCGAAGCTCGCCGACCGGGCCCCGCGTAGCACCACCACGCCAGTCGATCGATCAGCCGAAAGCGCAGTCGCCTCATCGGTCCGCCTGGCGGTGGTCGATGTGGTCGATTGTCATATTCGCCCTCCTGATCTCCGGCGTCGGCATCCGCGCCTATCGAGACCTGTCGCGGCCCGACGCCTGGGCGTATTGGAGAGACCAGTATTTTTCGCCGAGCCTGAGTTCGAAACTGATCAGCAAGACCGATCTCGGCGGCGCGATCGGTTCTCGGCCCGCTTTGGCCATCAGGGGCGAGATTGGCCCGGCCGCCGCGAACTGGTTCCGCGACAGGCTGGATGAGGCCCATCTGGCGCCCGGCGATGTCGTCCTGCTGTCATCTCCGGGCGGCGATCTGAATCAGGCGCTCATCATCGGCGAAATGATCCGGTCCCACGGGCTCACGACCGCCGTCGGCGTTGCTGATGCTTCGGGCCGGATCCGCCCGGCCTATTGCGCCAGCGCCTGCGTCCTCGCCTTTGCCGGTGGCACGACCCGCTACGGCATCGAGGGCTCGATGCTGGGCGTCCACCGGTTCGTCACCACGGCGCCGGTTGCCGACCCCGTCGCCGACACCCAGCGCGTCACCGGTGCCGTCCTGCACTACATGACCAGGATGGGCGTGTCCTCCACCGTCGTCGAGGCGATGTCACAAACCAGGGACATCCGCTGGCTCGGCACCAAGGAAGCCGCGGCGATGAACCTGATTACCGATCCCATCGGCCGACCGTGAGGCGACGGCCGACCTAGATCATGATCCGATTGGACGGAATCGGATCATGATCTCATCTCTTTGTTTGAGCATGATCTTTTCGGAAAACCGGTTTCCACTTTTCGGGATCATGCTCTGGGTGCGACAAAAAAGTCCGCGTTGGCGGATTCTATAGTCCCTCGTCGCGGCGATTTCGGTTATTCAAGGGCGCGGCAACCGATCCGCGCGCCCGTCTCCGCGTCGGATTCCGCTGCCCGCAAGCTCGATCAGAAAACCGCGCCGTGGGCTGGCCGTACGCCAGCCCCGCGGCATTATAAGAAGCGACCGCGCGTGCAGCTCTACCTCCCGATCGCCGATATTCCCGTCAATATCTTCCTCGTGCTGGCGATGGGCGCGGCGGTCGGTTTCGTCTCCGGCATGTTCGGTATCGGCGGCGGCTTCCTGATGACGCCGCTTCTGATCTTCATCGGCATCGCGCCGGCGGTCGCGGTTGCCTCGGTCGCGAGCCACATCGCGGCCTCCTCCTTCTCCGGCGCGATCTCCTATTGGCGCCGCCGCGCGATCGATCCGACGCTGGCGCTGATCCTGTTAAGCGGCGGCACGATCGGCACCGCGCTCGGGGTATGGACCTTCACCTATCTGCGCTCGCTCGGCCAGCTCGACCTGATGATCGGGCTGTCCTATGTCGTGCTGCTCACCGCGGTCGGCGGGGCGATGGCCTATGAGGGCCTGCGCGCGATGCTGCGCACCCGCCGCGGCGGCACCGTCACGCTGCGCCGCCCGGGCAGCCACGGCTGGATCCACGGCCTGCCGCTGAAGATGCGCTTCAAGCGCTCCAAGATCTATCTCTCCATCATTCCCGTCATCTTCGTCGGCCTCGTGATCGGCTTCATCGGCGCCGTCATGGGCATCGGCGGCGGCTTCATCCTGGTGCCGCTGATGATCTATTTGCTGCGGGTGCCGACCTCGACCGTGATCGGCACCTCGATGGTGCTGACGCTGGTGACGATGATCTTCGCGACCCTGCTGCACGCGGTGACCAATCACCTGGTCGATGCCGTGCTGGCCCTGATCCTGATGGTCGGCGGCGTCACCGGGGCGCAGTTCGGCGCGCGCGCGGGCCAGAAGATCCGCGGCGAGCATTTGCGGCTGTTGCTCGGGCTCCTGGTGCTCGCGGTCGGCATCCGCTTTGCGGTCGAGCTCGTGATCCGCCCCGCCGATCTCTTCACCATCCGCGAAACCGGCGGGGCCCCGCCATGACCGCCCGCGCACTCCTCGTTCTCGCCGGCCTGCTCGTTGCGATCCTCGCTGCAAGCCCGGCCTGTGCGGAGCGGCTGATCGTTTCGGTCTCGAACCACCGCGTCACGGTGACGCCGAATTATTCCGGCGAGGAACTGGTGCTGTTCGGCTCGGTCGAGAGGGATGCCGATACCCCGCCCGGCCGCACCAATTACGACCTCGTGGTGAGCGTGATCGGCCCCCGCGCCGACATGGTGACGCGGCGCAAGGAACGCCGATTCGGGATCTGGATCAACAGCGATTACCGGCAGTTCCTGCAGGTGCCGACCTATCTCGCCCTGTTCTCCAACCGCCCCTTCGACCAGATCGCTTCGCCGGAGGTGCAGCGGCGCCAGCAGCTCGGGCTCAACAATGTGCTGCTGATGCAGCGCGTCGGCCCTGACTATGCCGACGTCGTTCCCAACGACGTCTTCCGCAGCGCCTTCGTGCGGCTGCGCATCGAGCACGGGCTGTATCGCGAGGAGACCTCGGCGGTCACCTTCCTGACCCCGACCCTGTTCCGCACCACCATTCCGCTGCCGGCCGAGGTGCCGATCGGCACCTATAGTGTCGAGATCAAATTGTTCACCGACGGCGCGCTGGTGACCAAGGCCGATACTGCCTTCGAGATCGTCAAGGTCGGCTTCGAGCAGTTCGTCGCCAATACCGCGCGGCAGAACGGCCTTGCCTACGGCCTCGTCACCGCCGCCATGGCGCTGATGACCGGCTGGATGGCCTCGATCGTGTTCCGGCGCGATTGACGTCACGACGCGAAGAGCCCGACGCCCATCGCAACCACGCTCAGCAGCATCGCCATCGTCGACAGCCACCCGAGCCAATAGAGCGGGCCGGTGATGATATACCGGCCCATCACGTCGTGGCGGCGCGCCATGAACATCAGCAGCACCATCACGGGAACGGCGAGCACGCCATTGATGACCGCGCTCCAGTACAGCGCCGAGATCGGGTTGATCGGCGTGAAATTCAGCGCGATGCCGAAGCCGGCCGACAGCGCCAGCACGGCATAGAAGGCAACCGCCTCCTTCGGCTTGCGCGCCAAGCCCACCGGCCACTGGCGTCCCTCGCCGACAGCGTAAGCGGTTGAACCCGCGAGCACGGGAATGGCAAGCAGCCCGGTGCCGACGATGCCGAGCGCGAAGATCGCCTCCGCGAACGGGCCCGCGATCGGACGCAGCGCCTCTGCCGCCTGCGCCGAGCTCTGGATGTCGGTCTTCCCCGCCACATGCAAGGTCGCAGCGACCGTGACGATGATCGAGAGCGCGATCAGGTTCGAGAACGCCATGCCGACGATCGTATCGGCGCGGATGCGGGAAAATTCCTTCCGCGCGCCGTAGTGCTTCTCGATCAATGGCTGCTTCCTGGCGTCGATGCGCTGGTCTTCGGCTTCCTGCGAGGCCTGCCAGAAGAACAGATAGGGCGAGATCGTGGTGCCGAAGATCGCGACGATGGTGGTGAAATAGTTTCCGTTCCAATCGAGCCTTGGAATCAATATGCCGGCAAGCGCCTCGCCCCAGGAGATGCGGGCGAAGGCAAGCGCCGCGACATAGGCGAACAGGCTGAGCGTCAGCCATTTCAGCACCGCGACGTAGCGCTTGTAATCGAGGATGATCTGGGCCGCCACCGACGCCACCCCAAAGAACAGCACGTAGAGGATAGCGTGCCCGCCGACCAGGAGCTTCGCCGCATCCGCCATGGCGCCGAGATCCGCCGCGATATTAATCGTGTTGGCGATGAACAACAGCGCGACCACGATGTTGAGCAGCCACAGCGGATAGTGCCGGCACACATTGCCCGAGATGCCGTGGCCGGTGACGCGGCCGACGCGGGCCGAAATCTCCTGGATCGCCACCATCAGCGGAAAGGTGAACAGCATGGTCCAGCCGATGCCGTAGCCGAGCTGCGCGCCGGCCTGGCTGTAGGTGCCGATCCCGGACGGGTCATCGTCGGAGGCGCCGGTGATCAGGCCGGGGCCGAGCGATTGCAGGAAGCGCTTGAGTTCGAAGGGCTGGCGCGGCTTGGCCTTGGAGGCCGGCTTATCGCCGGGTCTTACGTGATTGCCAGTCGATGCCTTGTGTTGCGTCATACCCGGTCCAGTCGCCGCGACAACGAACCGGAGGTGGTTCGGTTCCCGGCGCTGTACCTGGCTCCTCGTTGTGGCACAAGCAAGACATGTCGTCAGGCGCGCGGTGCGGGCGCGGCGGTTGGACGGGTCACGAGATAGATGCCGAGCGCGACCGGGATGATGCCGAGCAGATCGCGGGACTCGACATGCTCGCCGAGCACAAGGAATGCGAACAGCATGCCGAGCGGCGGCATCAGGAAGTGGTAGGCGCTCGCGGCGGTGGCGCCGCACACTTTCAGAAGATGAAACCACAGCGCGTAAGCCAGGATCGATCCGCCGAACACCAGGAATGCGAATGCGCCGAGCAGCCGCGCGCTCGGCACGATCTCGGAGACGCTCGAGAGCGTGAACGCGAATGGCAGGAGCACCAGCCCCCCGGCGAGATTCTGGATGCCATTGCCGATCCACAGGCCGCCCTTGGGTGCGAGAAGCTTGAACAGGATGGTGCCGGTGACGATGGAGGCGAGCGAGGCCAGCGTGAACACGATGCCTTCCATATGCTCGGTGCCGACGGAGATCCGGTGCCAGACGATGAAGGCGACGCCGACAACGCCGAGCATGAGGCCCGCGACCTTGCGCCAGGTCAAGACTTCGCCGAGGAACAGCGCCGCCAGCACCGCCGTGAACACCGGATTGGCCGAGACGATCAACCCGCCGATGCCGGCGGAGACTGTCTTCAGCCCGGTATAGCCAAGCCCGAGATAGAGCGCGTTGTTGGCAACGCCGAGCACCGAATAGACCGCGACATCGCGCCAGGAGAGCTGCCAGCCCTCGCGGCGCAGCGCCAGAAAGCCGAGGATCAGGATGCCCGCGAGCGAAAATCGCGCCGTGAGCAGGAGCAGCGGCGGACAATCGGTGACGCCGATCTTGCCGGCAATGAAGGCGTAGCTCCAGAGCAGGCAGAACAGAGCAATCAATAGCGGCAGCCGATTGAAGCCTTGACGGGGAGCCGCAATCGAAGGGGCGAGCGACATGTGAATTCTCCTTGGCCCTTCCATCTAGGGCCTCGCCTTCCCATTTGGAAATTAAATGATAGACTGGCAGCCAGTGGATTTTTGAATAGGTGCCGCCATGTTCGATTTGGAACTGCTGCGCAGTTTCGTCTCGGTGGTCGATGCCGGTGGCTTCACCCGCGCCGGCGAGCGCGTCCACCGCACGCAATCCACCGTCAGCCAGCAGATCAAGCGGCTGGAGGAAGATGTCGGCCAGCCGCTCCTGGTCCGCAACGGCAAGGATGTCACCCCGACCGAAGCCGGCGAGCGGCTGCTCTCCTATGCACGACGGCTGCTGGCGCTCGCCGAAGAGGCGCGCGATGTCGTGACGCGACCGACCTATCAGGGCGCGATCCGGCTCGGCATCCCCGAGGATTTCGCCGCCTATCGGCTGGCAAAACTGCTCGGCGCCTTCTCGCGCTCGCATCCAACGCTCCGGCTCGACGTGCGCGCCGACCAGAGCATGCACCTGCAGCGCGATCTCAATCGCGGCGAGCTCGATCTGGCGCTGCTCAAGCGCACCGCCGGCGAGAAGGGCGCGATCGCGGCGTGGCCGGAACGGGTGCACTGGGTCACCAGCAAGACGCATCCGCGCGATACGCGCAGCGGCTCGGTGCCGCTGATCGGATTTCCGGCCGGCTGTCTCTACCGGGCCGGCGCGATCCATGCGCTGGAGAGCGCGGGCCGCGCCTGGCACATGGCCTATACGTCCTCGAGCCTCTCCGGCATCCAGGCCGCGGTCGCCGCCGGCATGGGCCTGAGCATCCTGTCGGAGATCGCGATCCAGGCCGATCACCGCGTGCTCACGGCAAAAGACGGTTTTGCCCCGATCGACAGGACCGAAGTCGCCCTGCTCGCCTCCCCCGCCGCCAGCCCCGCCACACTGCGGCTTGCCGACAGACTCGCGGAGTTCTGCGACACCGTGCAGGCGAAAGCGGCGTAGCGGGCGTAGGGTGGGCAAAGCGAAGCGTGCCCACCATCAGCACTCCGCTCGTGAGGGTGGGCACGCTTCGCTTTGCCCACCCTACGGCCTCGCCGCGAGTTGTGATTCAAATTTCAAACAGCGGAGGGGATGTGAGTTCGCATTCTCGCGGCATGAACTGCCCGAGCTTGCGTCACGTTCCACCCTCTCATCGAACAGAGGGCGCAGGGAAAGCCGGGTGCTGGTTGCACCCGTGGGTCCCGTGCAACAAAAAG
>NZ_JBEGDB010000287.1:0-10188 GCF_043638955.1 Bradyrhizobium sp. 31Argb
GCGAAACTACTTCGCCGTCGTCGCCATTGCCGCCACTCTGCTCTGGATAAGGTAACTGTCCACACGGCCTAGCGCACTTATGTTGAAATTCCAGGTCGCAAGCAACATTTTGTGCACCTTCATCGCCTAGGTTGCGGCATCATCCCTTTACACGGGACAAGAAACGCATGCCGCATGATCTGGCCGGCAGCGCTGCGCCCATGCAGCGCAAGAAACTTGAAGACGCGCTTCGCCCTGAGTGGGGAGATTTGCGGGTGTTCCTGCTCTGCGCACGGAACCGCAGCTTTAGCCGCGCCGCCGACGTCCTCGGCGTGCCGGCAACCGCAATGATGCGCAAGATCGACAAGCTCGAGGACGATCTCGGCTGCAGACTGTTTTCGCGCGACGAGACGCAACTGGTGCTGACCGGCGAAGGACGGGCGCTGCTGTTCGATGTCGAGCAGATGGAGCGTCTCAGCCTCAATGTCGTCAGGCGCGCGCGTGCGCCGGCGAAGGTGAGCGGCACCGTGCGGATCGCGGTGACCGAGGGACCCGGGAACTTCTGGGTGCTGCCGCGGCTGATCACGTTCGAACGGACCCACCGCAACATCATCGTCGAGCTGCGTTGCGTATCTGACTGCGCTGAAGTTCCGCGGCAGGAGGCGGACATCTCGCTTCAAGTCGAGCGGCCGAGCGATCCCGAACTGATCGCGACGAAGATCGGCCGGTTACACATCCACGCTTTCGCCTCGAAGGCCTATCGCGATGCCTACGGCCTGCCGACATCGCTCGACGAGCTGAAGCATCATCGCATCGTCAAGCAGGATGGCGTGCCGCATGGCGACGGCACCTACAAGCGGATCCTCGGCGTGGACTCGCTGGAGGGCATCGTCGGCATCTCCACCAATTCCAGCGTGGCTGCGCTCTACGCCGTCGAACAGGGCGCGGGAATTGGCTTCCTGCCGAGTTCGGTGATTGCGCTCGGCGCGCCGCTGGTCGCAGTCGACCTCGGCGTCAACCATCAACTGGATCTATGGCTCTGCTATCATCGCCAGTTCCGCCACTCGGACCGCCACACGCTGATGATCGAATGGCTGAAGAGCATCTTCGATCCCAAGGTCTATGCCTGCTTCCGCGACGAATTCATCCATCCCGACGAACTGACACCGCTGATGGTGGGATCGCGCGAACATTTCGGATTGCAGAACTACGTGGCTCCAAAGCCTTTCCCGACCGAGTCGACTACCACTTGAACTCGACGCCGACAGTCCCCTGGTGCGACTGCATCGCGGCGCGGAATTTGCCGTCGTAGTTGAGGTAGAGCCGGGCGGTATTGGTCAGGCTGAGCGACGCCGCCGCGCCGGCATCCGCGCCATACTGGCTTTCGGCGATGCCCTGCAGCGTGATGCTCTGACTGCCGAGGCTGACGGTGATATCGCCAAAGTTCTGCGCGACATTGTCGACGAACTTGCCATAGGCCGAGAGGTCGAACACCTTCTGGTCGAAGATCCAGTAGTGTCCGACTTCCGCCCCGATCATCACCCGCATCCGCTCCACAGTGGCGGCGCTGGCGAAGACCGGATCGAGGCCGCCGAACTCCTGGAATGATCCGGTCCTGGCGCGGACATATTCGAGGCTCGCCTTCGGCACGATGCGGCTCTGGTCCTTGTCCCAGTAATAACTGAACTCGCTCAGCGCGCCATCGAGCTTGGCGTTGTAACCCGCCGTGGCCAAACCAAGACCGGTATCGCGACTGGAGTGGATGTTGCCGAAGCCGTGCACGACGGCGATCCCCCAGGTCCACGGCCCCTTGTCGACGGTGGCGTGGGCGCCGAACTGGGTCAGGTCGATGGCCGCCGATTGCAGCGCGAGCGGCACATCGATGTCGGTGCGACTCTGGTCGACGGAGAAGCCGAGATTGACGCCCGGCGCGATTCGCGCACCGATGCCGGCCACCCCGCCCCAGGTCTTGCGGCGGTCGCCGACGAAATCCCCGACTGCGTCGTTGCGCGCCGAGATGCCGTAGCCCTCGAACCAGGTGCGGAAGCGCGGTGTCTCCACGCTCTCGGATGCACCTCCTCCACCGGGGTTGGTCCGCGCCATGCGGTTGAAGCCGTTGGTCGCCTGGTTGCCGATCCGCTCCAGGAAGTTGCTGCCAAGATTGGCTATCGCCGAGCCCGCCGCGAGATCGGCGTTAACCATGCCGGCTGTCGGCGACGGGATCGGCGTCGGACTTGGGCTCGGCGTTGGACTCGCCACTGGGGGTGGGGTCGGGGTTGGTGCAGGCGTCGGCGGCCGCGATTGCGCCTGCGCCGAACAGATCGTGCCGATGGCCAGGCAAAGCGCGGCCGCAATCGCCCATGCGAGGCCGCGGCAGCCCCTGACGGAGCTTGCCCGCGACGGGCGCCACGAGCAGCGCGTGTATTCAATTCCCAAACGACGCGAGCCTGAAAATGCGTAAAAACAGCTGTAGATATCGGCCGATTTGCCCCTACTTCACCGGGAGCGTCAATCAGCCGGCCTTGCACACTTCGCCTCAGGCCGCAGCATTGTTGTCGATCGGCCACAGGCGTTGCCGCGGAGCACCGATTTTATGTGGCACACCAGAGGCTTGCTAACTTGCAGTTTTCGTGTTGCAATCTCCGGCACAATCGGATTGGGCCGTTCGACTGTGCGTTTCGTGACCTTGAAGTCTAAGAATCGGATTTTGATCAGACTGCCGGAAACCGGTTTGTGGCGTGGCACGCGCAAAGCGTGGCCGCGTCTTTTTTACGTCTAGACGAGGAGACAGGCGATGCCGAAGGGTACCGTCAAGTGGTTCAACCCAACCAAGGGTTATGGGTTCATCAAGCCGGCCGTCGGCGACAGGGACGTCTTCGTCCATATCTCGGCGGTTGAGCGTGCGGGACTCTCTACGCTCAACGAAAACCAAACAGTCGAGTACGACCTAGTGGAGAACCGCGGCAAGGCATCCGCGGAAAACCTCAAGGTCTCCTAGACTCCAGTCACGATCAGCTCTGGCACTACCCCCGGCATCACCCCGGGGGGATTTCTTTGACGGACGCGGACGTTGCACTAACTTGCCGCGGCGAAATCAGCGTGCCGTCTGACGCTGCGTTTCCCGCTGTCTTGCAGACATCGCCTTCCAGCGTGAGCCGGCCTGCCGCAAGCAGCCGCAGCGCTTCCGGATAGATCTGGTGCTCGATCTGGATGACGCGGGCCGCCAGCGTCTCCGGCGTATCGTCATCGGCGACCACGACCGCGCCCTGCACCACGATCGGCCCGGCATCGGTCTCCGGGATCACGAAATGCACGGTGGCGCCCGAGATCTTCACCCCTGCCTTAAGCGCCTGGCCATGCGGATCGAGGCCGGGGAAGCACGGCAACAGCGACGGATGGATGTTGAGCATCCTGCCGTACCAGCGCTGCACGAATTCGGCCGTGAACAGCCGCATGAAGCCGCCGAGGCAGATCAGCTCGACGTTCTTCTCGTCGAGCGCGCGCTGCAGCCTCGCCTCGAAGCCGGCGCGGTCCTTGCCGAACGGCTTGCTCTCGATGACGATGGTCGGAATGCCGCTCGCGCTTGCCTTGGCGAGGCCGGCGGCGTCGGCGCGGTTGGAGATCACGACGACGATCTCGGCCGGAAAGTTTTCCGCCTTCGCGGCCTCGATCAGCGCGACCATGTTCGATCCGCGCCCGGAAATCAGGATGGCGACTCTGCGCTTCATTGCGAAAGATCGAGATGGCCGTTGTAGACCACGCGATGCTCGCCGGTCGCGTGGATCACCTCACCGAGCAACGTCGCGGTCTCGCCACTTTCGGTGAAGACCTCCATGACCCGCTCGACCGCATCCGCTTTCACGATCGCGATCATGCCGATGCCGCAGTTGAAGGTGCGCAGCAGCTCGAGCTCGGCGATACCGCCCGCTTCCGCCAGCCATTTGAACACCGGCAGGACCGGCAGCCGGGCGAGATCGATGCCGACACCCAGGTGCTTCGGCAGCACCCGCGGAATGTTGTCGGTGAAGCCGCCGCCGGTAATGTGCGCCAGCCCCTTGATCGCCCCGGTCTCGCGGATCGCGCGCAGGCAGGATTTGACGTAGAGCTTGGTCGGCGTCAGCAGCGCGCCGCCGAGCGTCATAACCGGCGAGAATGGCGCCGGCGCGTCGAAGCTGACGCGCGACTGCTCGACGATCTTGCGCACCAGCGAAAATCCGTTGGAGTGGACGCCGGAGGAAGCAAGGCCGATCACGGCATCGCCAATGGCGATATCCGGTCGCGGCAAGAGCGTCCCGCGCTCGGCGGCCCCGACCGCAAACCCGGCGAGGTCATAATCGCCGTCCTTGTAGAGCCCCGGCATCTCCGCGGTCTCGCCGCCGATCAGCGCGCAGCCGGATTCGCGGCAGCCCTCGGCGACACCCGCGACGATCGCAGCCGTCGCCTCCGGATCGAGCTTGCCGCAGGCGAAATAGTCCAGGAAGAACAGCGGTTCCGCGCCCTGCACGACGAGGTCGTTGACCGACATCGCCACCAGGTCGATGCCGATCCCATCATGCAGCCCGGTCTCGATCGCGATCTTGACCTTGGTGCCGACACCATCGGTCGCGGCCACCAGCACGGGGTCCTTGAAGCCGGCCGCCTTCAGATCGAACAGGCCGCCGAAGCCGCCGATCTCGGCGTCCGCACCGGCGCGCGCGGTGGCACGGACCATCGGCTTGATCAGATCGACCAGCCGGTTGCCCGCATCGATGTCGACGCCGGAATCCGCGTAAGTGAGGCCGTTCTTGCGCTCGGTCATGCAAAATTCCAGTTGAAGACGGCTGGTTACGAGGAATTCCGCCCCCGCGCAATGGCTCGCAAGGCGGCAGGCGGTATACTATGTAGATAACGACCGGCTCAGCCCCCAGAGGGGCCGAATCTTCCGTGAATTCAGGCCGGTAGCCGGGAAGCGACCGAGTTGAGCATACCCAATATCATCACGCTGGGCCGCATCATTCTGGTGCCGGTCATCGTCTGGGCGATCGTCTCCAGCCAGATGGAAATCGCGTTTGCGATCTTCGTGATTGCCGGCGTCAGCGACGCCGTCGACGGTTTCCTCGCCAAGCGCTTCAACATGACGAGCGAGCTCGGCGCCCTGCTCGATCCGCTCGCCGACAAGGCGCTGCTGGTGTCGATCTATGTGGCGCTCGGGATCTGGGGCGCGGTGCCGCGCTGGCTTGTCATCCTCGTGGTGTCGCGCGACATCATGATCGTGGCGGCGGTGATCGTGTCCTGGCTGTTCGACAAGCCGGTCGAGATAAAACCGCTGATGGTCTCGAAACTTAACACGGGGGCTCAGGTTGCCTTCGCAGCCCTGGTGCTGGCCTCGCTCGGTTTCGGTTTCCAGCCAAGGCCTTATGATCTGATCCTGATGGGATTTGTCACCATCTTTACTTTGGTTTCCGTCTCCCTCTATCTCGTGGAGTGGGTGCGGCACATGAGCACGATCGAAGCGCGCTAGAGCGCTTTCGAGCTAAGAGCGTTTTCGAGCGAAGTGGGCACCGGTTCGCATAGCAATCAAGTTTACGCAGATTGCGTAGACTTATCTGCGCAGAAAACGCGTCAAGAGAATGAAAGCCCCGGAGAGTTTTTGCGTGGCAGGTAGCGTTCACCCTCGTCAGCTTGCGTTGGCGCTGCCGCATGCGGAGAGCCTGACCCGCGACGACTTCCTCGAGGGAACGGCGAATGAGGCCGGCCTCGCTCTGATCGAGAGCTGGCCCGACTGGCCGAACCGCATCATGCTGCTGGTCGGCCCCGAAGGATCGGGGAAAAGCCACCTCGCCGCGATCTGGGCCGAGCGGGCCGGCGCGCGCTCGACAGCGGCGCACGCACTGTCGGCCGAGACCGTGCCGGCGGACCTCGCGACCGGTGCACTCGTTGTCGAAGACTTGAACCCGCACGGCTTCGACGAGCGCGCGATGTTTCACCTGCTCAATCTCGCCCGCCAGGACGAAGCCTTCGTGCTGATGACCGCTCGCATTCCGCCGTCGGCGTTCGAGATCGAATTGCGCGACCTCCGGTCACGGCTGCGTGCGGTGCCGACCGTGTCATTGTTGCCGCCAGACGATCTCTTGTTTCGCGGCCTGATCGTCAAATACTGCACGGACCGCCAGATGACCGTGGACGAATCACTGGTGAGCTATCTCGCCAGCCGGATCGAGCGCTCCTACGCCGCCGCCCGCCAGGCGGTGGAACTGCTCGACACCGAGGCGCTGCGGCTCGGGCGGCCGGTGACCCGGGCGCTGGCGGCGGAACTGTGGCGCAACGCCTGACCCTGTGACTTGACGGCGCTGGCGCGGAGAACGTCAATGTCATCGAAACGTCATCCCCTTATCACAAGGTTTGCGTTGCCTTTGCTTGAGTGGCTCTGGCCCTGAACGCGAATGGATCGAGAACTTCATGGAATCGGCACAACCTATTGAAGTACAAGAGAAAGAACAGGTTGCTGAGAGGCTGCCGGCGGTCGCGACGAGCCCCGAACGCTTCATCAACCGCGAGCTTTCCTGGCTGCATTTCAATCGCCGCGTGCTGGAAGAGGCCGTCAATCCCGGCCATCCCGCGCTCGAGCGGGTGAGATTCCTGTCGATATCCGCCAACAACCTCGACGAGTTCTTCATGGTCCGCGTCGCCGGTATCAAGGCGCAGGTCCGTGAAGGCATCCCGGAGCGCAGCCCCGATGGCCTGACGCCATCCGAACAGCTCGTCCTGATCAACCAGACCGTTTCCAAGCTCGCCTCCGACCAGCAGGCGATCTGGAGCGACCTGCGCACGATGCTCTCGGAAGTCGGCATCAACCTCGTCGATGGGCGGGACGTCACCAAGACGGAGCGGGCCTGGATCGAGGATCATTTCCTGCACAGCATCTTCCCGCTGCTGACGCCGCTCGCGATCGATCCGGCGCATCCCTTCCCGTTCATTCCGAACCTCGGCTTCACGGTGGCCCTGCAATTATCCCGGGTCTCCGACGGCAAGGCGATGAACGCGCTGATCCGCATGCCCGGCAAGATCGACCGCTTCATCCGCATCCCCAGTGATGGCCGGCTGCGCCTGATCACGTTGGAGCAGGCCACCGGCCTCTTCATCGGGCGCCTGTTCCCGGGCTACACGGTCAACGGCCAGGGCGCCTTCCGCGTCATCCGCGACTCCGAAATCGAAATCGAGGAAGAAGCCGAAGACCTCGTCCGCACGTTCGAGACCGCGCTGAAGCGACGTCGGCGCGGATCGGTGATCCGGCTGGAGATCGAGGCCAAGATGCCGGAAGAGCTGCGCCTGTTCGTGCAGCACGCGCTCAACGCCGCCGACGACGAGGTTTTCCTGGTCGACGGCGTGCTGGCCATGAACGAGCTGTCGCAACTCACCCGGCTCGACCGGCCCGATCTCGAATTCACACCCTATGTGCCGCGTCATCCGGAACGGGTGCGCGACCATGGCGGTGATATCTTCGCCGCGATCCGGCAGAAGGACCTGATCGTCCACCACCCCTACGAATCCTTCGACGTCGTGGTGCAGTTCCTGCAGCAGGCCGCCCGCGACCCCGACGTCGTCGCCATCAAGCAGACGCTCTATCGCACCTCGCAGAATTCGCCGATCGTGCGCGCGCTCGCCGAAGCGGCTGAAGCCGGCAAGTCGGTCACGGCGCTGATCGAGCTGAAGGCGCGCTTCGACGAGGAAGCGAACATCCGCTGGGCGCGCGACCTCGAGCGCGCCGGCGTGCAGGTGGTCTACGGCTTCATCGAGCTCAAGACCCACGCCAAATTATCGATGGTGGTGCGCCGCGAGGGCGGCAATCTCACGACCTATGTCCACACCGGCACCGGCAACTACCATCCGGTGACCGCGCGCATCTACACCGATCTCTCCTACTTCACGTCAGACCCGATCATCGGCCGCGACGCCGCGCGTGTGTTCAACTACATCACCGGCTATGCCGAGCCGAGCGACATCGAGAAG
This sequence comes from Bradyrhizobium sp. 31Argb, assembly GCF_043638955.1. Taxonomy (NCBI): domain Bacteria; kingdom Pseudomonadati; phylum Pseudomonadota; class Alphaproteobacteria; order Hyphomicrobiales; family Nitrobacteraceae; genus Bradyrhizobium; species Bradyrhizobium sp. 31Argb. The sequence continues at coordinate 7,969 of NZ_JBEGDB010000287.1, forward strand.
ATGGCGGTGTCGCCGCTCACGCTGCGCAAGCGCATGATCGAGCATATCCAGGGCGAGAGCAACCATGCGCGACACGGCCGCCCGGCCGCGATCTGGATGAAGATGAACTCGCTGGTCGACCCCGACATCATCGACGCGCTCTATGAAGCATCGCAGGCGGGAGTGCCGATCGAGCTCGTGGTGCGCGGCATCTGCTGCCTCAGGCCGGGCCTGCCCGGGCTTTCCGAGAACATCCGCGTCAAATCGGTGATCGGCCGCTTCCTGGAACACGGCCGAATCTATTGCTTCGGCATGGGATATGGCCTGCCCAGCGCAAAAGCGGCTGTGTATATCTCCTCTGCCGACATGATGCCGAGGAACCTCGACCGCCGTGTCGAAGTGCTGTGTCCGCTGCAAAATCCCACGGTGCATCAGCAGGTTCTCGAACAGATCATGGTCGCGAATCTGAAGGACACCGAGCAGAGCTGGCAATTGTTGCCCGACGGATCGTCAACGCGTATGAAGGCCGCGAAAGGCGAAGAGCCTTTCAACCTTCATAATTACTTCATGACGAATCCAAGTCTGTCGGGCCGTGGAAAGTCTCTCAAGGAATCTTCGCCCCGCCGGCTTACTCGCCGCAACGAGCGCTAGCCACCACAAGGGGACTTTCCGGTGAAGCGACCGCGCAAGCGCGCTACCAGCGTCGCTGTCATCGATATTGGCTCCAACTCGGTGCGTCTCGTGATCTACGAGTCGCTGTCGCGCAGCCTCATCACGCTGTTCAACGAGAAGGCGCTGTGTGGTCTCGGCCGCGAGGTGCAGAGCACGGGGCTTCTTGCGGAGGATGCGGTCGCAAAAGCGCTGACGGCGCTGCGGCGGTTTCGCGCGCTGTGCCGGGTCCAGAGGGTCGGCCGCGTCTATGCGATCGCGACAGCGGCCTGTCGCGACGCCAGGAACGGTGCTGATTTCATCGCCGAGGCCGAGCGCATCTGCGGAACGCGGATCGAAATTCTATCGGGTCCACGGGAAGCCAAGCTCTCCGCCCTGGGCGTCGTCTCCGGCGTGCACAAGCCCGACGGCATCGTCGGCGATCTCGGCGGCGGCTCGGTCGAACTGATCGACGTCAAGGGCAATCGCGTCCACAGCGGCGTGACGCTGCCGCTCGGCAGCCTTGCGCTGCAGGACCTCTCGGACAAATCGCTGAAACGCGCCGAGCGCATCGTCCGCAACGAGCTGTCTGAGGTTCCGCAGCTCAAGGCGGGCCGCGGCCGCAATTTCTACGCGGTCGGCGGCACCTGGCGCGCGCTGGCGCGCATCCACATCATCCAGAGCGGCTATCCGCTCAAGGTGATGCATGGCTATTCGATTCCCGCCGCCGACGCGCTCGATTTCGCGCAGCGCTTGCGCCGGCTCGCGGCAACCAACATGCTCGCCAATATCGAGGCTGTGGCCGACGCGCGGCGGCCGCTGCTCACCTACGCCGCGCTCGTTCTTGAATACATCATCCGGGTGGCAAAGCCGAAGACGATCGTATTCTCCACCTTCGGCGTGCGCGAAGGCCTGTTCTACGAAATGCTGCCGCCAGCCGAGCGCGCCAAGGATGGCCTGATCTGCGCAGCGCAGACGATGAACGGCCTGCTCTCGCGGTCGGCGCGCCATGCCGAGGAACTGATCGCCTGGACCGATCGGCTCGTGCGTGTCGTGAGGCTCCGCGAGACCGACGAGGACCGCAGGCTGCGTCATGCCGCCTGCCTGTTGTCTGATATCGGCTGGCGCGTGCATCCCGATCACCGCGGCGAGGAGACGCTCAGCCTCATCACCAACGGCAATTTCGGCTCCATCACCCATCAGGGCCGCACCTTCGTCGCGCTCTCGGTGTTCTACCGCTACGCCGGCTTGAGTCTTGAGAACGAACCGCCGGAAATCGTGCAGGAGATGGTGCCGCATACGATGCTCGAACGCGCGCGCCTGCTTGGCGCCGCGTTTCGCGTCGCGCACCTGATCTCAGCAGCACGACCCGGCGTGCTGCCGTCGACGCATTTCCGCACCGACGGACGCAAACTCATGCTGGTGTTCGAACACCGGATGGTCGATCTCGTCGCCGACCGCGTCGGCAGCCGCTTCAAGCAACTGGCGCGTCTGGTCGGACGCACCGGTTCGATCGTGCGGCGCTAGGCCGTGTGGACTCTTGGGATTCTCAAATCAGATTGAACGTGATTCAAGGCTTTCTTTTAGGAGGAA
>NZ_JBEGDB010000288.1:0-10166 GCF_043638955.1 Bradyrhizobium sp. 31Argb
CACCGATCCGATTCGGTGTCGCCGCCCCAATCCTGACGGTCAGTTCTCCGGTAACATTCTTGATGAGGCAATGCGCTATCTCTATCTCGGCGACCGGCTCGCCGACATGATCCTGCGCGGCGGCGCCAACATCTATCCGGCGGAAGTCGAGGCCGCGGTGTGCGCGCATCCCGATGTGCGCTCCTGCGTCGTGGTCGGCCTGCCCGATCCCGAATTCGGCCAGCGCATCCATGCGATCCTCGAGTGCGATCCGGCGGTCGACGCGCAGGCGATCGCCGACGGCATGGGCGATTTCCTCGCCGACCGGCTGAGCCGCTACAAGCATCCGGAGAGCTTTGAAATCGTGGACGCGCAGGTGCGCGACGATTCCGGCAAGGTCCGCCGCACGCTATTGCGCGACGAGCGCGCGGCATGGCTGAAGGAGAATCGCGCATTCCGGATCATGCCGTCGCGGGTGCACGCGAAGGCGGAGTGAGCCCACGCCGTCATTCCGGGGCGCGCGTCAGCGCGAACCCGGAATCCATTTCTCCACTTACGCATGCGGCCCGATGGATTCCGGGCTCGCGCTGACGCGCGCCCCGGAATGACGTCGGTTCAGCTTTAGCCAGCTAACAGCTCAAGCGTTCGTGGGTCGGCTTCGCCACCATAATATTTCTTCAGCGCAGCGGGAAATTCGGGAACGGCCGACACCGCGGCAAACAGCGTCATCGAGGAGCGGAACTTCAGATCGTCGGGACTGCCGAGAATTTCCCGGATGGTCTTGCCATCGACGGCGTTGACGAGACGCGTGCATTCGAGCAGCCGCGGTCCCAGGATCTCATGCTTCAGATAGGCGATCGCCTCGTCGCGAGAGGCGATCGCAAAGCGCTGCGCCATCGCGCTGAACCCGAGACCGGCAAGCTGCGGGAAGATGAACCACATCCAGTGGCTTTGCTTGCGGCCGCGGCTGAGCTCAGCCACAACCTGCCGGTAAACCGGAGCCTGCGCATCGACAAAGCGCGCGAGATCAAAGCGGTCGCTCATGGGCTTCTCCCTGATGGGCCGACGAGCTCGACGAGGCGATCGAGCAACGGCCGCTGGCCTTCGAGTATCTTCGCATGCGCGGCCGCGAGATCGAACCATTCGGCGCGATCGATCTCAGGGAACGCCTGCATCTTCCCGCTTCTCGGCGGCCACTCGATCTCGAACATATTACTCCTGATAGCATGCACATCGAGATCGCCTTCGACGGCGAAAGCGATCACGCGCTTTCCGGCGCGCTGGCGGATCTCGCCCAGCGGTTCGAGCGGCTGATCAAGGACGACGCCGGTCTCCTCGGCAAATTCGCGGCGCGCCACGGCGATTGCATCCTCCTCGCCGTCCATCTCCCCCTTCGGGATCGACCAGGCGCCCTCGTCCTTGCGGCGCCAGTAGGGCCCGCCGGGATGCACGAGCAGAACTTCCAGCCGCGACCCCGAACGGCGATACATCATGATGCCCGCACTTGCGGGCGTGCGACGTGTCGCCTTCAACGATCTTTGCTCCCGCCATGCATTTTCGGCTCCGTCGGCCAGCACCGGATTGGTCGGCATGTATGCGACGTTTCGCATCGGCTCAAGACGCTACATGCGAGGTTCTGCGAGATCACATCTTAAGGTAGAATCCGTTCCACCGATCCAACCGTGTGAGGTCTCCCATGTCTTTCCGCGATGATAACAGGGAATTCGAGAAGTGGTTGGCGACGCAGTGCGATATCGTCAAGAGCGACATCGACTACAAGCACGAGCGAATGAAGGAGAGCGCCTTCATCTTCCTGCGCGCGACCTATTTCCGCTGGGCGAGGAAAATCGGCGACTGGTGTCCGGAGCTGATGGACGCGCCCAAGGTGCTCGCCGTCGGCGATCTGCATCTGGAAAATTTCGGAACCTGGCGCGACGCCGATGGGCGTCTGGTCTGGGGAGTCAACGATTTCGACGAAGCCGCCGAGATGCCCTATCTGCTCGATCTCGTCCGTCTGGCAACCAGCATCCAACTCGCGCCGCGTTCGGCTGTCGACGATGAAGATGCCGCCAGCACCCTGTTGAAGGCATATCACGAGGGCCTGAAATACCCGCGACCGGCGCTGTTGTTCGAGAACCGAACCTGGCTCAGGCCTTACGCCGAGCCGGACGACGGAGAAGCGGAAGAATTCTGGGACGACATCGAAAAATATCGCAAGCCCCGGCCGCGACCGAGGGAGGTCGAGAAGGTACTGGAGGCAAGCCTGCCTAAGGACGCGACCGACATCCGGCTATGCCAGATTTTCAAGAAGGGCGGCGGCAGCCTGGGACGGCCGCGTTACGCCGTGATCGCAAAATGGCGCGAAGGCCTGGTCGTGCGTGAGGCAAAGGCGTTAGTGCCCTCGGCATGGACCTGGGCTCACGATGCGACAACATCGAAGAAATCGAATTTCCTCAAATCGGCCAACGGCAGGTACCGTTCGCCGGATCCCTTTCTGACCGTACACAAGAAGTTCATCTTCCGCCGCATCTCCGCCGACTCCAAGAAAATCGAACTCGGCAAGAGCGCCGGGAGAAAGCTGCACCTGAAGCTGCTTCACGCCATGGCATTCGATGTTGCGTCCATCCACGCCGCCAGCCCGGCCGGACGCCAGGCCATCGAAGCCGACCTGCGAAAACGCCCACGCGGCTGGTTGCAAGCAGCGGCAACTGTCGCGAACGGGAAGGTTCGGCGCGACTATCGGCAATGGCGGGGCTGATGGATTTGTAGTCGTTCCAAACCGCGAAGCCCGCTCGCGCTGGGCTCATTTCGTTGTTATATTGTCTTCGGGACGATCGACCGGACATTGATTATTGGGTGCGGCGTTAGTCGAAGGAAACGCGATTCTTACGGAGATCCTTCATGTCTTCCTTGACCGAATGGAAAGTGCCACCGGCACACCAGCCCAGTTCCGGCAACTACAAGTTTGACCTCGACCGCGCGCTTGCCGCCGTGGTGGGACTGCACTCCATCATCCCATCCGACGCGTTCAGCGCGGAGACGCTGGGCACGGAGCGCGCCGGCAACGGTGTCCTGATCGACGACGGGCTGGTGCTGACGATCGGCTATCTCATCACTGAAGCGGAAACCGTGTGGCTGCATCTTGGCGACGGTCGTGTGATCGAGGGCCATCCGCTCGGGTTCGATTTCGAATCCGGCTTCGGCCTGGTGCAGGCGCTGGGACGGCCGGGCATCGAGCCGATGCCGATCGGCTCGTCTGCCGCGACGAAGGTCGGCGACAATGTCGTGGTCGGCGGCGCCGGCGGCCGCACCCGCTCGCTGGCGAGCCAGATCGTGGCGAAGCAGGAATTTGCAGGCTATTGGGAATACCTGCTCGACGAAGCGATCTTTACCTATCCCGCGCATCCCAATTGGGGCGGCACCGCGCTGATCTCCGGCAAAGGCGAATTGATCGGCATCGGCTCGCTGCAGCTCGAACGCGAGCGCAACGCCCGCGCTGAGCATGTCAACATGATGGTGCCGATCGACCTCTTGATGCCGGTGTTCGACGACCTGCGCAAATATGGCCGCGTCAATCGGCCATCGCGGCCCTGGCTCGGCATGTACACGACCGAGATCGACAACCGCATCGTCGTGGTCGGCATCGCCGGCAAGGGCCCGGCGGCGCGCGCCGAGCTGAAGACCGGCGACGTCATCCTCGCCGTCAACGGCGAAAAGGTGATGAGCCAGGCGAGCTTCTATCGCAAGCTCTGGTCGCTCGGCACCGCCGGCGTCGACGTGCCGCTCACCGTCTATCACAAAGGCGTCACCTTCGACGTCACGCTGGCCTCGATCGATCGCACGAAACTGTTGAAGGGGCCGCGGCTGCATTGAGCGCGAAGAGCAGCGCAATGGGCGAGGCCGTGGTGGACGACATCGTTGCCGTGCTGCCGCCGCTGTTGCAGACGCTGGAATCGCTCGGCTTCATCGCGCGCCATTTGCACCCGCCGGAGTTCGGCCACGTCATGCAGATCGCGGGCGAGCCGGACGCGGCGCTGCGCGCGGTCCGCCCGCGGCTCGCCGACTGGCCGGAGCAATTTGCCGCGATCAGGGCGCAACTCGAAACCGCAAGCGATGCGGCGCTCGCCGCATATCGGGGCCTGCGCGCGGTGCAGGACGGCAATGGTGATCTCGTGAGTGTGTTCCGCGCGCTGCGCTACACGCCGCGCGCGCTGGAGGCGCTCTATCCGCTGGCCACGCGATTGCCACCGGTGAACGAGTTCTTCACCGATCCCGCTTTGCGCGGGGATGCCGAACTGCTAGCGCGGCTGGCCGAGCCTGCCGGTGCAACCACCGGCATTCTGCACGACGGTAACGAGCCGGGCAGCCGCGGGGGCTTTTCGCTCTACGTGCCGGAACATTACACACCCGACCGCGCCTGGCCGCTGGTGATGGCGCTGCATGGCGGCAGCGGCAATGGCCGCGGCTTCTTGTGGAGCTGGCTGCGCGACGCACGCAGCCGCGGCGCCATCCTCGTCTCGCCGACCGCGCTCGGAAGCACCTGGGCGTTGATGGGCGACGATATCGACACGCCGAACCTTGTCCGCATTCTCGATTTCGTACGGTCGCGCTGGACTATCGACGAGAAGCGAATGCTGATGACGGGAATGAGCGACGGCGGCACGTTCTGCTATGTTTCAGGCTTGGGCAGCGCCTCGCCCTTCACCCACCTCGCCCCGGTGGCAGCAACCTTTCATCCGCTGATGGCCGAAATGGCGGACGCGGAACGGCTACGCGGATTGCCGATCCATATCGTGCATGGGACGCTCGACTGGATGTTCCCGGTGCAGGTCGCGCGCCAGACGCAGCAGGCGCTGAGCGCGGCCGGTGCCGCCGTCACCTATCGCGAGCTCGACGACCTCAGCCATACCTACCCGCGCGAGATGAACGCGGTGATCCTGGAGTGGCTGAATGAGGTGCCGTAGCCCGGGTGAAGCGCCAGTGTAACCCGGGACCACTCGCCACGCTGGCGGAACTGTCCTCGTCGATGTCGTTGTTTCAAACCAGGCCGCCATTGGCGCGCAGCGTCTGGCCTTTGATCCAGGAGCCGTCGGGACCGGCGAGGAAGGACACGACCGAGGCGATGTCCTCGGGTGTGCCGAGCCGCTCCAGCGGATTGGCCTTGGCAAGGCGGTCGATCAGTTCCGGCGACTTGCCGTGCAGGAACAGATCGGTCGCCGTCGGACCGGGTGCGACCGCGTTGACCGTAATCGCGCGTCCGCGCAATTCCTTGGACAGGATCGCGGTCAAGACCTCGATCGCCGCCTTGGTCGCGGTGTAGGCGCCGTAGGTCTCGAACTTGGTGCCGACGACGCTGGTCGAGAAATTGATGATGCGTCCACCGTCGCGCAGCCGGCGCGCGGCCTCGCGCATCGCATTGAAGCTGCCCTTGAGGTTGATGGCCACGTGCTGGTCGAACAGCGCGTCATCGGTGTCGGCGATCCTGGCAAGCTTCATGATGCCGGCGTTGTTGACGAGCACGTCGACGCCGCCGAACGCGGCTTCCGCCGCATCGAATACGCCGCGCACCGCGTTGGGATCGCTGACGTCAGCCTTGGCCGTGAGAGCCCGGCCGCCGGCGGCTTCGATCCGGCTCGCCACCGCCTCGGCGGCTTTGGTGTCGCCGGCGTAATTGATCACGACGGTGAAGCCGTCCTTCGCAAGGCGTTCGGCCACCGCGGCGCCGATCCCGCGCGAGGCGCCCGTTACCAGTGCCACTTTGTTGGTTTCGTTCGACATCTTGTTCTCCTCTCGGTCTGCGGCTTGGCCGCTGGGTGACAGGAGCAAGGTAGGCACTTTCACACTCCGGATAATCATGCATAGATTGGCATCACTATTCCCAAAATCCGGATAATCGCGATGGATCGGTTCGATGCGATGCGGGTGTTCACCCGGGTGGTGGAGCGGCGCAGCTTTTCGCTTGCAGCTGAGGATCTCGGCATGCCGCGCTCGACGGTGACGGACGCCGTCAAATCGCTGGAGGCGCGGCTCGGTGTGCGGCTGATCGAACGGGCCACGCGGCATGTCCGCCCGACCCTCGATGGCGAAGCCCATTACCGCCGCTGCCTGTCGCTGATCGCCGACCTCGAGGATGCCGAAGGCGCATTCGGCGGCGGCAAGCCGAAGGGGCTGTTGCGGTTGGAAGTGCAGGGCACGCTGGCGCGTCACTTCCTGCTGCCCAACCTGCCGGGCTTCTTCGCGGAATATCCCGGCATCGAGATCAACATGAGCGAGAGCGACCGCTGGATCGACCTGATCGAGGAAGGCGTCGATTGCGTCTTGCGCTTCGGCCATCTGCCCGACAGCGACATGATCGCAAGGCAGGTGGTGATGCTGGAGCGCTTCACCTGCGCGGCGCCTGGCTATTTCGAGCGCTTCGGCACGCCGTCTGGTCCCGATGCGCTCGAAGGCCACCGCATGATCGGGATACGCTCGCTGACGACGAGGCGGCTGCGGCCGATGGAGTTCGTGGTCGGAGGCACGGTGCGCGAAGTGACGCTGCCGGCGATCATGTCGGTGACGGGACCGGAGAGCTACCTCGCCACCGCGCGGCTCGGCCTCGGCCTGGTCCAGGTGCCGCGCTTCCACGCCGAAGCCGATCTGGCGCGTTGGGCGCTCGTTGAGGTGCTCACCGAATGTCCGCCGCCCTCGGTCCCGGTATCCCTGCTCTACCCGCGCAACCGCCAGGTCTCGCCGCGCGTGCGCGTGTTCATCGATTACGTGATGCACGCCTTCGGGCGGGCTTAAGCGCGGTTCCGGTACGAACTGGCCGGCCCCGGAACCATCCGCCGGCCATCCCCGTTATCTGCGGTCACCGGAGGTTTCGTCATGCGAACGTTTTTCGGAATGATCTTGGGTGCGCTACTGCTCATTGCGGGCGTTTATCTCTATGATTCGATGCGGACGTCGAGCGTGGCGGGCGGCCAGGCCGCGCAGAGCGGCCGTACCATCGTCAACTGGGACGTTGCCGCCGATGACCTGAAGGCGCTGAAAGCACGCGCTCATGAGGATTGGCAGAAGATTTCATCGCGCTAGCGAAGACCTGCCAGACCTGAGGAACTGCCCGATCTAGCGACTCATGTTCGCCTTGCGCGCGTCGGCGATGGCCTGCACAAACTGCTCCTTGGTCAGGATGCCGGGCACGCGGAATTTGCCGACGATGAAGGACGGCGTGCCCTGAAAACCGAAGGCCTCGGCCTGGGCGTTGTTGCGCGCAAGAATGGCATCGATCGTCGTGGCATTGGCCGCAAGATCGCGCTTCAAGCGATCGATGTCGATGCTCGCACCTGCGAGCACCTCCTGTATCCGCGGCTCGGTCAGTTTCATGGTGAGGCCCATCATCGCCTCATGCGCTGCCTGAAACTTGTCCTGATACTTCGCGGCCAGCGCCATGCGCGATGCGACCTTCGACACATCGCCCAGGATCGGCCAATCCTTCCACACCAGGCGCACCTTGCCATCGTCCTGCGCAATTTGCTGCAGTTCAGGCGCGATCTTGCGGCAATAGGGACACTGGTAGTCGAACCACTCGACGATGCTGATGTCGCCCTTGGCGTTGCCGGCGACAGGGATCTCCGGATCGCGCAGCACGGCGGCTTCGGTCAGCACCTTCTCTTCTTCCTGCGCGACGGCAGTGCCGCCCAGCAGCGTGATGCCGGCAGCCATCAGGCCGAGCGCGGCGCGGCGCGTGGGTTCCGGATTGATTCCGGCACGATCGGTCGGTGGGCTCATGTCAAATCTCGCGGCTGCCTTCGCTGTCTACGCTCGGCAGGCGGACATGTCACGCAGCTTTGCTGAGCTCACCAAACTCGTCCGAAACACGGCACGATAAAGGCTGACGCGGCCGGCGTCATACTCCGACCGCGCCAGCCGCTTCAAGATCAAGCGGCGCCCTTCAACCGCTTGGTGCATTCGCTGTAATAGCCGCCGCCCTTCTGGATCCACTTCAGACCGCCATTGGCATTGGTGGTCTTGTTGGCATTGTACTGGTCGACGCAGGTGTGCATGCGCGCCTTGCCCTGCGTCTCCTTGGCGTATTTCGGATCGACCGCGTTCGGGAATACCGCCGGTCCCGCCGGCAACGCAGGCGCTGCGGCTGGAGCGGCTTCCTTCTTGGCCTCCTTGGCGGCCGGGGCCGGCGCGGGCGCAGCGGCTGTCGGTGGCGCGGGCGCGGCGGCGGCTGGCGTTGCGTTCGCGCCGCACTCGGCCTTGCGGAAGTCGTTCCACTTCTGGCCACCGAGTGTTCCGGCTGCCTTGGCCGCCTGGTACTTGGCGCTGCATTCCTGCGCGGTCAGGGCCTCAGCCGGCGCCGACATCACGAATGCGGCGAGACCCGAGGCCGCCATCGCACAAAGCAGTTTGGCTCGAATTGTCATGGTTGTTCTCCCTTTCCGTCAAACCTCAGCGCGTTGACGAGGGCCGCATCCTAACGCAACCGGAACTTGCGACAACGCATTGGCGAACCGCCCCGTCAAAATATTGTGGCGACCGACACGGGCGATATTCATCGGCGGTTCAGCATCGGGCGACGACGGTTTCACATCCAATCATTCGAGGTGTGCCTCATGCCGAAGTTTTCCTCCCTCGCCACCACAACCGCCCTCGCCGCGTTCCTGCTGACGGGCACCGCCTTTGCGCAAACCACTGCGCCCGCGCCGAAGGACACCGCCAAGACCGAGACCAAGGCGCCGCCGTCACCGGACGAGAAGAAGGCACGCAGCGCCGCCTCGCTGGAATGCTCCAAGCAGGCCGATGCGAAAAGCCTGCACGGCAAGGAGCGCAAGAAATTCCGCCGCGAATGCCTGAAGGAAGCCGCCGACAAGAGCGCGGGCGCGAAGTAAGGGCGGCACCCGGCCTCCAAAAATCCGGCGCATTGCTGCAATCGCGAGATGCATTTGTCGCGGGCCTGCGGATTTGGCATAACGCCATCGTGAACCTGCTCCCCGCATCGATGGCGCTTGCCATTCCCAGCCGCGCGAACATCCTCAATACGACCGAGACGCTCGTCATCGGCGCCGCGGGCGGCCTGCTGTTTTTGTGGGCGAACCTGCCAGGCGGGCTGATTTCCGGCGCGATGATCGCGGTCGGCATCGCCGCGCTCGCCGGCCGGCCGCTCACCGTGCCGCCGGTGGTGACCCAGACCGTGCTGATCCTGCTCGGCATCTCGCTGGGCTCCCTGGTGTCGCGGCAACTGATCCAGCATGTGAGCGCCTATCCGCTCACCATCGCGCTGCTGGCGCTCGCCACCGTCTGCTCGATCTTCGGCAGCAGCTACTATCTGCAGCGCGTGCATGGCTGGGACCAGACCTCGGCCTTCCTCGCCGGCAGCCCCGGCGCGCTGTCTCAGATCACGATGCTCGCGATCGAAAAGAATGCCGATGTCGCCGCGATCGCCGTGGTGCAGACCATGCGCGTGATCATCCTGACCGCCGCTTTGCCACTGATGCTGGCGATGCTCGGAATAGCGCCAGCGGCGCCGCCGACCATCGCCTCCGCCAGCGCCTCGCCGCTCGAGCTCGCGGCGCTGATCGCGGCCTCCATCGGCGCGGCGCTCGTGCTGCGCTGGGCGAAATTTCCGGCAAGCTGGATGTTCGGCGCCATGCTCGCCTCCAGCCTGCTGCACGGGATCGGCGCGATCGAGGGCGGCCTGCCGCCCTGGGTGCGCGGCGTCGCGCTGGTCGGCATCGGCGCCCTGATCGGGTCGCGCTTTGCACGGATGAAGCTCTCGACCTTGCGCAGCCATATCAATGCCGGACTCGGCTCGTTCGCGGTCGCGATCGTGATCTCCGCGATCTTCGTTGCCGCGATCACGCTGACTACGCAGGTCCATCTCTCCGACGTCGTCGTCGCCTTTGCCCCCGGTGCGATGGACGCCATGCTGGCGCTGGCGCTGACGTTGCACATCGACCCGATCTTCGTCGGCGCCCACCACCTCTCGCGCTTCGTGTTCGTGACGCTGGCAACACCCGGCATCGTGCACCTGTTCGGCCGCCCGCAGGAAGACGTGGACGATTAAGCGGACGCGTCTCACTCGTCATTGCGAGCGGAGCGAAGCAATCCACGCCTCCGCTTGCGGATCGGGATAGGGGGAAGCCTCGCGGCTTCGCCCCTCCCACACCACCGGACGTACGGGTCCGTATCCGGCGGTT
>NZ_JBEGDB010000289.1:0-10133 GCF_043638955.1 Bradyrhizobium sp. 31Argb
GCTTCCTCCTAAAAGAAAGCCTTGAATCACGTTCAATCTGATTTGAGAATCCCAAGAGTCCACACGGCCTAGCGCTTTGTTTGAGCATGATCTTTTTCGGAAAACCGGTGCCCACTTTTCCGGATCATGCTTTAACGTCTCAGCCTTGCCCGTCGCTGAGCCCGTATTCCTCGTAGATCGCCAGCGGATCGGCGTCGGGAAACAGCCGGCACTTTGCTTGCGCCAGATGCAGGGTGACGGTTCCGCGATCGCAGCCAGCGGCAAGCAGCTTTCGGATGTCTTCCATATGCGGTCGCGGCTGGTGTTTGGGCGGAAGCTGCTCGAGGGCGACGAGCGCCGTCGCCAGCGCCTCGGTGATGACCCATTCGTCGTGGCCGGTGATTCCCTTTCTCGGCATCGCCACACCTCCCGCATTGGAGCAAGGTACATTCTAGCGTAAAGCCAAGGCGTACCGCCATTGTTGGATTGCATCCAGCGAGGCAGATGCCTAGGACGTGCACACCATTTCCGGCACAGCATCATGCAGCAATTGAGGCTTCTGGCCGACGATCTCACCGGCGCGCTCGACACGTCTGCTGAATTTGTGGGCGCGCTGGACCCGCTGGACGTGGCCTGGCGCGCGGACTCGATCACGGACCGGCACGGCAGTTTCGCCATCGACAGCGGCACGCGGGAGCTCGGGGCCGAGCAGGCGTTTGCCATCGCGCGGGAACTGGCGCCGCTGCTTCGGGGCGCCGGCATGGCCTACAAGAAGATCGACAGCCTGATGCGCGGTGCCTGGGCGGCGGAGCTCAATGCTTGCCTGCGCTCCGGCTTCTGGGACGCCTGCATCGTGGCGCCGGCGTTTCCTCACGAGGGACGCTGCACCCGCGCCGGCCGCCAGTTCGCGAAGGGGCCGGACGGGAGCTTTCAGCCGGTCGGCGAGAGCATCCTCGACCAGCTTCGCGGGCAGGGCATCGAGGCGCGGTCGGGGCGCTACGACGACGCGCTTCGCCCGGGTGTCAGCCTGATCGAAGCGATCGAATATGCGGAGCGGCTGGCGGGGTAGGAGTAGTGCCGGCCGCTCGCTTCTGATGCCCTGTAGGATGGGTAGAGGGCAACGAAACCCATCGCGATCGAGCAAGCCGCGCGAATGATGGGTTTCGCTGCCCTCTACCCATCCTACTGTCGTCCCGTCGAAAGACGGGACCCATAACCACAGGCAGGTGTTGTGGCGGGGGCAAGTGGTTGCAGCGGAGCGCACTAGAGAGGCCTGTGATTATGGGTCCCGGGTCAAGCTCGGGACGACGTGGGGTGGATTTCAGATTCAAATTTCAAACAGCTCTCCGCGGTCATCGTCCGCGAAGGCGGACGATCCAGTATTCCAGAGGCAGCGGTGCTTGAGCCGAGAGGCCGCCGGATACTGGATGCCCCGCCTTCGCGGGGCATGACGATGAAGTGTGGTAAGAGGATATGAGTTCGCGTTCTCGCGGCACCTGCTGCCCGAGCTTTGCGTCACTTTCCACCCTCTCATCGAACAGAGGGCGCAGGGAAAGCCGGGTGCCGGTTGCACCCGTGGGTCCCGTGCAACAAAAAGCACGGGGGTAGGACCACAGGTTCAACCGAAGCATTCCGGCTTTCCCTGCGCGATGGTGTTACGGCTTCCTTCGTGCTCTCCCCGGTGACCGGGCTTTCTTGCCACCGTCATCTAGTGCGAACTTGTTCGCACGAAGCTTAGCGCCAGCGTCGGGGCGCCAGGACCACACGACTTCGCCGTCCGCTGATGTCACGCTCGTCAGTCGTGACACTCTCGTCCACCGCATCTCACCGCAACGTTCGTGACGATCGCGAGCCGCCGCTCATCCGGGTGAGACGCGCGGAGTTAAATCACTGATTTGCCCGACGACGGAAGCGGGAATGTTTTTCGCGCGAGGGATGGACAGACTTTTGCTGATTTGCCCGACGGGTTGATTTGTCGCACCCGTTGCATCCACATCGTCATTGCTTCGCTGCGCTCGCAATAACGGAGAGTGAGGGGCGCGGTTGCCCCGAGCCGGTTATGGATGATAGAGAGCCGGCCCATGGAGCGGCGGGCTTTTCTTAAGACATTCGGAATCGGCGCGGTAGGTTTGGGCACAGCCTTTTGGGCCGGCAGCCGGAATACCATGCGCGGCGGCTGTTATCTTCAGCTCGGGACCAGCATCAGCGCGGGCACCGGCTCAACCCATGGCGGAGCCACACCAAGCCTCATAGGTGAGCGGCTTGGAATGTTCGCCATCAATGGCGCCTTTCCGGGTTCGTCCGCCGGTCAACATAAATTGCCGTCGCTCAACCCTGTTTCACTTTACGCGATCGCCAACGCGATTTCCTCGGGCGATTGGTCTGCACAAAAACGAACCGGAGAACCGGTCCGTGACTCGTCCCTTGGTAACCTGCGAGCGATGAACCTTCCGAGCGTCACCCACATTGCCCTGGAGTACGGCGCCAACGACTTCCGCTATGACCGCCCGATCGGATCGGACGATGATGTCGGCAGCGACACCTTCAAAGGGGCGCTCAATCATTCGATCAGGCTCCTGCGGAATTCTTGCCCGACGGCGCGGATCTTTCTCATCACGCCCTGGTGGTTGCCAACCCAAGACGATCGCGACAGCGATGTACATCCGAACAAGCTCGGATATTTTCTTCGCGATTACATCGGCGCAATGCTGCGCGTAGCGGAAATAAACCGCGTCCCATGTCTTGATCTCTTCAACTCAGGAGGGGTCAGCAAAACCAACTATCGGGCTCTCACCCACGACGGCGTGCACCCGAACAACTGGGGCGTTCTGCTCCGGGCCGTCCAGATATCCTCATTCATTTCTACCAGCGTCTAGCGGTGGCGCAGGCGGGCGCTGCTCGGCCCAGGTGAGCAGCCCATCGAGCGCCGGACACAAGGATTGTCCCCAATCGGTCAGGCCGTATTCGACCTTCGGCGGCACCTGGTGATGGACGATGCGACGCACGATGCCGTCATTCTCCATCTGGCGCAGTTGCTGGATCAGCATCTTCTGCGAGATCCCCGGGATCGCCCGCTCGAGGTCAGAGAAGCGCAGCAATTTGCCGCTAAACAGGTGGAAGAGGATCACGAGCTTCCACCGGCCATCCAGCATCCTGAACGCCTTCTCCACGCCCTCGGCGGCGCTCGCGGCTGTGTACTCAACCTTACCCAAAAGTCAGTACCTTACCTTTTCGTGCGTTCTTGCGGTTTGGCGAAGCTACAAACACCTTTCCGGCTACGCAATCGCGATCCACGACCGCGTCGTTCCCGACGCGCAAAAGGAAAGGAAATCCGATGTCTCTCGATCTGCCGGGCCCAGTTGCCGCTTACTTTGCCGCCGACAGCCGCGATGGCGATGCCATCGCGCAATGCTTCAGCGAACGCGGCGTCGTGAAGGATGAAGGGCGCAAGCACGAGGGGCGCGCGGCCATCGCGCAGTGGAAGGCCGATGCATCGACCAAATACAACTATACGAGCGAGCCGTTCGCTGTAGAGGAACGCGACGGGAAGATCGTCGTCACAGCGCATGTAGTCGGCGACTTTCCCGGTAGTCCGATCGATCTCAGATACTTCTTCGGGCTCGATGGCGACAAGATCGCCTCACTCGAGATCCTTCCCTGAGGTCGGAGCGAGCGACAGCAATTGCTGCTGTCTAGGTTCGATCGCGCTCGCCGGCGAGGGCTGTTTCGTGGCCAGCCGCCGGCCCAGGGCAATGAAGGGTTTCTCGATATAGCGCCAGGAGAGCCAGGCCATCGGCGTCGTCAGCGCGACCGCTACAATCGTCATCACTGATATCGCGAGCAGGACCGGCAGTCCCCTCGCATCGAGCAGCCGGGCGGCGAGCCACATGCCGATCGGGTGAAGCAGATAGAAGCTGTAAGAGATACGGCCGTAGAAACGGACCGGACGGAGATCGAGAACGGCAAAGAGGCCGATCGAGCTTCGAAAGGCGACCAGCAGCACGAGCAGCGAGGAGCTCAGGGTTTCCAGCGCGATGATCGGCGCGGTTTGTTTCTGTGATCCGCAGAAGCAGAACAAGGCGATGGCCGCGATCGACAGGATCCAGGCGGCGGCCGTGCGGAGGCGCTCGGCCGTCCGCTCGCCCTGCATCTGCAGGAGAATGCCGGCGACGAAGGCGTAGAGCGGCGCGAGGTTGGAAATGCCCCCAAGCAAATGCACATAGGCCCCCCAGAAGGAGAGCCCGAACAGGACTGCGATCGACACCATGAGCGGCTGCGGGCCGAAGCGCTGGAAAATCCAGACCGACAGCAGGATGACCGGCGTCGCGAAGCACTCGACCGTCATCGACCACATCACGCCGTTGATGTCATGGCGGACCATGATCGCGTTGAGCACCACGTTGAGCGGATCGAATTTCCCCTCGTAGCCGACATAGAAGCCGTATTGATGGTGCAGTAGCGTCAGCAGAGCGACCACCGCGATCGCCGCGGGGAAGAGCCGGAACAGGCGATGTCGCAGAAACGTGATCGGGTTCGGATTGTTCTGCAGCGAGCGCGCCAGCACGAAACCGCTGAGCACGAAGAACATCACGACCGGCGCCATGCCCGTGACGTAGGTGTCGGTGAACTGGCTCGTCATGTGATAGCCGACGACCGAGACGGCTGCGATGCCGCGCAGCGATTCAAGGCGAGGCAGGAAGCCGAGCTTTCCTGTCTTGCTTGTGCTCACCTGTGCATCCGGGACCGCCGCCATCATTGTCGCGTAACATTCCGCGCGGAGCTTGGCTACTGCGGCCTGACAGGCACGTGCTCACTAGCTCTATTGACTAGCCCTTGGGACCCGAGGCGCCGTCGATCCATTGTCGCGTCTCCTCGTCGGTCCAGCCGGGCACGGCGAATCCTTTGGGTGGGGGCGGGACAACGGGCTGTTCGAGACGAAAGTGCCGCTCGGGATGTCTGACGCGACGCACCGTCGCCGCGTCGGCGGCGGCGCACAGCATGATCAGAACGCCCAAGCAAAGAGCAAGTCGCATCGGATATCCTCCGCTCCGACCGTGTGTTCGAGCAACACGAGCGCGGCCGGCAATGCAGAAGTTGGCCGCAGTAGGCTTCCCAAAATGCGCACTGTTTTTCACGAAAGCGGCAACGATCCGCCTTCCGATGCATCCGCTGTTCGCAGCCGATACGGCTATCCAGCCGGCCTGCCGGGCGCGAGCCTGGCGGCGAGATAGAGGCGGTTCATCAATCTTAGCTGCTCGGGCGCGCCGGGGGTCGTTGGCGCGTCCTTCATGGTCATGCCGACCATCGTCTTCATGTTGTTGAGCACGACCGCGGCGATGTCCTCGGCCTCGTGCTCGTCGAGGCCGGGCGCGCAACGCTTCAGCGCTGTCTTGATCCCGGCGAGTGTCTGGCTGCGGAAGCGAAGGCGGATCTCGGTCCAGTCGGTGCGGGAATCCAAGAACGCGGTGACTGCGCGGATCTGCGGATAGAGCTTGGCCAGGAGATCGATGAGGATGTCGGCCAGTTGCTCCGGACTGGCGTCGGCGGCGCGGGCGAGGATCGCGTCGTATTCCGCCCGCAGCACCTCGGCATAGTGCTGCATCAAGGCGTCGGCGACAGCGTCCTTGTTCGGAAAGAAGCGATAGAGTGAGCCGATCTTGGCGTCCGCCCGTGCGGCGATCTCCGCCATGGTCGCGGCCTCGAAGCCCCGTTCCTGAATCACCTCGGCCGCAGCATGCATGAGCTCGGCGACGCGCTGACGGCCGACCTCGCGCTGCGGCTGGAGCGGTTTGCGGTCCTGACTTGACAAAGTTGAGGATATCCTCAAATAGAGTGGTGCGTGCTTGAGCTTTCCCTCAAGTATTTAGCCGCTCCCCACGCGCCCGGCAACGGGTGGGGAGGCTGCCATCTGGCGAAAGGACATCCCATGCTCATCCTGCCCGCTGCGACCACGGCATTGATCCTGATCGACCTTCAAAAAGGCATCGTCGGCCTGCCGACCGAGCCCCATTCCGGTGCGGCCGTCCTTGCCCGGGGACAGGAGCTGGCCCGGCACTTCCGCGCGGCCAAGGCGCCCGTCGTCCTCGTCAACGTCGCCTTCTCGCCCGACTTCAGCGACGCGCTGAAGGCGCCGGTCGACCAACCGATGCAAGCGCCGCCCGGCGGCTTTCCCGAGGGCTGGTCGGAGCTGGCCGATGGCCTCGCCGAACCGTCGGATATCAGGATCACCAAGCGGCAATGGGGCGCATTCTACGGCACGGAGCTCGATCTGCAGCTCCGCCGGCGCGGCGTGACTACCGTGGTGATTGGTGGCATCGCTACCAATATGGGCGTCGAATCGACCGCGCGTTCCGCGCATGAGCATGGCTATGAGGTCGTGCTGGCGGAAGACGCGAGCGCCGGTCGTTCGGCCGACATACATGCCTTTGCCTTCGAGCACATTTTCCCGCGGCTTGGCCGCGTAGCAAAAGCGGCCGAGATCGAGATGCAGCGGTGAACGAGCCGCGAGCCTATCTCCCGCTCCGACCGCTCCCGGTCGCCGTCCGCTGGGCGGTGCTCTTCGTAGTTTCGCTGCTGATGGCCGGCGTGCTGCAGTGGGTGAAGCTGCCTGCCGCCTTGCTGCTGGGGCCGCTGGCCGCGGCCGCGCTGGTGCAGATGGGCGGAGGGGCGGTGAGGGTGCCCCGCCTGCTGATCGTAGCCGCCCAGGCAATCATTGGCTGCCTCGTCGCGCAATCGATCACGCCGGCAATCATCAGCGGCTTCGTGCACTACTGGCCGATCATCCTCGCCACCGTAGCGCTTTCGGTCGGCGCAAGCGTTCTGATCGGCTGGACCATGAGCCGCTTGCGCATCATCCCCGGCACCACGGCGGTGTGGGGCATGCTGCCGGGCGCCGCCACGGTGATGATGGTGATGGCCGAGGCCCATGGCGCCGATTTCCGACTCGTTGCTTTCATGCAGTATCTGCGCGTCGTGCTGGTCGCCGCGGCGGCCTCGGTGGTGGCGCTATGGTTTGCGCACGGCGGTGGCGGGCGTTTCAGTGCCGGGCTTTTTCCGCCGGTCGACCTGACGAACCTCGGTGCCACCGCGGCCATCGCGCTCGTCGGAGCTGGTCTTGCCGCACGGATGCCGGCCGGCGTGCTCCTTGGTCCTCTCGTTCTCGGAGCGGTGTTCAACGTGCTTGGCTGGGTGAAGATCGAGCTGCCGCCACTGGTGCTGATCGCAACCTACGCGCTGATCGGCTGGAACACGGGCTTGCGCTTCACGCGCGACGTGCTGGCGACCGCTGCTCGCGCGCTGCCACAAAGCATCGGCGCAACCGCGATCCTGATGGGGTTTTGCGGCCTGCTGGCGTGGCTGTTGGTGGAGTTCCTGCACGTCGATCCGCTGACCGCCTATCTCGCCACCAGCCCCGGCGGCGTCGATGCCGCCGCGATCATCGCCGCCTCGACCAAGGTCGACACGTCCTTCGTCATGGCGCTGCAGACCGTGCGCGTAATCCTGCTGCTGTTCGTCGGTCCGTCGGTTGCGCGCTGGGTGGCGGGAACACTCGATCGCACGTCAGCCAGTCCGGGGCCGGATGGTGCGCCGGACCTTGGCAACCTTGATTGACTTGCGCGGCGTCGGCATCAGCCCGCGAACCAGACGGGCGGCCGCTGCTCCAGCGGTTTCCATGTAGCTTGGATCCCGATGCAGCAGGACGACGGCAAACGCGCCGTCCAATAGCAGGATGACCTGCCGCGCAAGCTGCCGCGCTTCCCGCGAGGCGACAGCATCTTCGAAGACGGAGCAAAGCCAGTCTTCGACGCGTTTCTTGTGCGCGCGGCCGATCACCATCGCCGAATGACCGGGCAGGTTGACCAGTTCGACCGAGGTGCGCAGGAAGCCGCAACCCTTCCATTTGGAATGGCGTGCCGACCGCGCCAGATTGCGAAAGATCGCTTCCACCTTGGCGGCCACGTCACCATCGGCCTCGGCAAACCAGCGCTTGAACAAAGCGAGATTTGGCTGGTCGCGGATCTCGAGATAGGCCGCGATCAGATCGTCCTTGCTACGGAAATGATAGTAGAGCGTCCGCTTGGTGAGGCCGGCTTTCTCCGCCACGGCATCGACGCTGACGGCGCGGATGCCCTCGCCGTAGAACAACTTGCCGGCGGCTTGAAGGATGCGCTCACGCGTCGAACGGCCAGTCTCGCTCATGAGCCCGATGTATACTAACCAGTGAATATACACAACGCCGCCCACCTCTTATCGTCGCGCACATGACCAAGGTGGCGTTGCGCATATCGATTGAGGATGGGATAGAAGTCACGATTCCCTGCCGGGATGGCGTAACGATTGGCGGCCATTTGTGGCTTGCGCCAGCCGGCCGCTCCGCCGGCAGCATCATCGTCAATGCGGCAACGGGAGTGGCTGCGCGCTACTACCACCGCTATGCATGCTTTCTGGCGAACCACGGCTTCGATGTCCTCACCTATGACTATCGCGGCATCGGCGCTTCGCGGCCGTCCCGCTTGAGAGGCTGCGGCTATCGCTGGCGCGACTGGGGCGAACTCGATTTCGAGGCGGCGCTTTGCTTCATGCACGAGTATAGGCCCCAGGCTCGCCTCATCGTCGTCGGCCACAGCATCGGCGGTTTCCTGCCGGGGCTCGCCGAAAGCGCTGGCTTGATCGAGCGGATGCTGACGGTCGGCGCGCAGTATGCCTGGTGGGGCGACTATGCGCCGCGCCGGCGGTCCGGCCTGTTCCTCAAATGGCATGTCGCCATGCCCGTCATGACGGCGCTCTGCGGCTATTTCCCCGGCCGCAGGCTCGGCTGGCTGGAGGATCTGCCTGCCGGCGTCGCCAATGAATGGAGTTTCCGCGGGCGACGCTTCGAGCACAGCCATCCGCGCGGCGAGAGGCGGGCCGTGCTCTCACGGATGGCAACGGTGACGGCGCCGATCCTTGCGGTTGCCGTGTCGGACGACGAACTCGGCACCGTGCCGGCGATCCGCCGCACGCTCGGCTACTACACCGGCGCATCGCGCACGGCCGTGCTGCTCGAGCCGCCCGACTACGGTCGCAAGACGATCGGCCATTTCAATCTGTTCCATGACGCTCACGCGGCCGGCTTCTGGACCGACACGCTGCTGTGGCTCAGGGACGGCGGGCCGTAGTCGAGAGGCAGAGCGCTTCGCCAAGCGTGCTGTCGGCCCTGTTCAACGTGCCTCAGAAAGGTACGCCGCCGGGCTTGAAATACACTGTCCCGGCGGCGCCCTGTCTCATACTGGGCCCCTGAAATCCCCAGTACCCATTGAAGTGCAACGCGTATGCCACAAGGGTATGACGCCAAAGAAAACTTATTTGATCCCGGCGCGGGAATAGGGCGGGACCGTCCGGTGTATCGTTAATCGTCAGCAGCCCTCTGCAACTTTTGCTCAGTTGGAGCGTAGCTCTGGCATGAGGGAAGATTTGGTCCGGTTTCGTCAGCTAGCCCAGGAATGCAAGGACCGGGCGGCAGAAGCTCGCTGTCCGGTGGACGAAGATGCCTGGCTGACGCTCGCAGCCGATTGGCTGGCGCTTGCGCAGGCCAGTGAGGCCGCAGGGGCGGGCGACGACGCGGCTACAGGCCGCGCTGCATCCGGTTGACGGCGACAAGAAGGTCGGGCCGCTCCAATACTTCCACCAATCTATCAAGGATGACGCGCTCGTTATTGCGCGGTCGCGGCTGCAAATATTCTTCAAGTATGCCCTGGGCATCACGAACGGCCTGAAGAGCTAGCTGCTCATCCGTCATTCTAGTCGCCTCCCGCAGTGGTGAATGCAACCCAACACAATTGAGCAAAATACGGTTCCATTTTGCTTAATTTTAGTGTCGCGCGGAAATCTTGCCGCAAGCTGGTCGGAAGCAGCGGTGGACGTATATTCAGGATCCTTTCCTGATAATGCATTGATATTTTTCAATTTTTGTTTTGGGGAAGGGGGCCCTTCAACCCGATTGAGACTGCGCGATCTGCTCGGCGCGACTGGTCGACCCTGGCGATTGGATGGTGCTCCCGCCGTTCAACGGCCTTCGCGAGCGCCTTGCTGGCGCCCGCCTTAGGCCGTGTGGACAGTTACCTTATCCAGAGCAGAGTGGCGGCAATGGCGACGACGGCGAAGTAGTTTCGCGC
>NZ_JBEGDB010000028.1:0-49869 GCF_043638955.1 Bradyrhizobium sp. 31Argb
CAGCGATCCGATCACCTCAAAAGCTCTTGTGCCACGGGGGCCGTCCACATATGGGTCCCGGGTCCCGGCTACGCCAAGGCTCCGCCGCGGCGCGCAAGCTCGGGACGACGTCGTCATTGCGAGCGCAAGCGAAGCAATTCATCTTGCCGCTTGTGGAGGCGTGGATTGCTTCGTCGCTTACGCTCCTCGCAATGACGGTGTCGTCCTGCTTACATCAGGACAATTGGTCAGCCGCGCGGTCACGCCGACCGCGGTGCATCCGGGCGGGACGTCAGCGAGCACCACCGAGCCCGCACCGATCTTGGCAAAATCGCCGACGCTCACATCCCCGATGATGGTCGCCCCGGCGCCGATGAAGACACCGCGACCGATCCGGGGCGCGGCGTCGGGATCGGCCTGCTGTCGTCCGATAGTGACATTCTGCAGCATGGTGACCTCGTCACCGATCGAGGCGAATGCGCCCACGATGATGCCGGTGGCATGATCCAGGAACACCGACGTTCCGATCGAGGCCGACGGATGGATGCTGACCTGGAGCCGCTCGGAGGATTGGCTTTGCATCAGGAGCGCGAGGTCGGTACGGCCGCGGCACCAGAGCCAGTGCGAGACGCGCCAGGCCTGCAGCGCGACGTAGCCCTTGAAGTTCAACAGTGGCGGAAGAAATCCTCGTGTCGCGGGATCGCGGCGGATGATGCCTTGCAGGTCACGGGTTGCCGCTTCCACGAGATCGGGTTCGGCGTGAAAGGCCTCGCTGGCGATGCGCGTCAACAGCGCCCGACGGTCATTGCCCGTGCCCAGCCGTTGTCCGATCACGAAGGCGACGGCATGCCCGAGATCAGGATGACCGAGAATCGCCGCAGACGAACCGCGCAAGGGCGGATCGGAAGCTGCGACCTCCGACTCGCCGCGGATCAACTGCCACAGCGCGTCCGCCGATACCATTGCATCTGTGACCATGCGTTCACCTCGCCGTCACCGCCGGGCCTGGCGTCTCTGTTTATTATAGCTGGGTGCCGCCGATCACAAAACCAAACCGCCCGTCTGCTTTCGCAAACGGGCGGCTCAGGGCCATCAGGTTTTATGGGGGCACATCGCCTGAAGGCTAGCTTTGGACCTTACGACTTAGCCCTGCTGCGGCGGGGGCTGGTCGTTCGGCGGAGTCGGACGCTGGCGATGCTGGTTCATGAAAGCGTCGAACTCTTCCTTGTCCTTGGCGTGACGCAGGCGGCTCAGGAATTCCTTGAACTCCTTCTGCTCCTCTTCGAGCCGCTGCAGCGTCTCGGCACGGTATTCGTCGAAGGCACGATTGCCGCTGGAGGGCGGACCGAAGCCAAAGCCGAAGCCGCGGCGCTCCATGTGGTCGCGCATGCGATCCATCTTGTATTGCATCCGCTCCATCTTGTTCTGCCAGCGATCGCGATCGTTGTGACTCCAGCAACCCATTTTTCTGCTCCCGAGTGTGTAAAAGAGAAGGGCGAGCCCGATCGGCCACCAGATGATGAAGCCGAGGATGGTCACCGCGATCCAGCCGGGGTGCCACGGGCTTTCAAACATGCGTGGGCGGTAGGGTTCTTCCACGGGGCCGCGCCATCGATTGACATCTGCGGTGTAGGCCATTTCCGTCTCCATCACGGCATCACGCCGTTGTGAATGTAAATAACATTAACATACTTGGCCGATCCAATCCGAAAGTCAAGCCGACCCCACAGGGGTGCGACAAAATTATTCCGGCAATTTTATTTCGGTTTTCCCCACGGACCGGCAGGCTTTTCGTCCACCGGCTCGGGCGTGCGCTCGGTGGGGAAGCCGAGACCGCGCAGATAGATCAGCACTTCGGCTTCCAGCAGTTCTTCCGGCGTCATCGGCAATTTGCGACGCGCGGCGTCGCCGCGGCCGAACAGCGAAGCGACACCATGCGACATCGCCCAGATGTGCAGCGCCATCATCATCGCCGGCGGACGCGGCATGCCGGGCGGGGCCAAAGCCGCGAGCCGCTCGGCAGCGGCACGAATGACTGCAAACGCGCGTTCGCTCGCTGCCATCAAAGCGGGCGTGGTTTCGACGGGAACGCCGGATTCGAACATCGCGGAATAGAACGCCGGCTCCTCGCGGGCGAAGGCGAGGTAGGCCTTGCCGACGCGCTCGAACGCGGTGATCGTATCAGGACGGCCGTCGTCCCAGGCCTGCGTCAGGAGCTGTTCGAACTGTTCGAAGCCGCGCTGGGCGATGCTCGACAGCAGTTCGTCGCGGTCGCGGAAATGCCGATAGGGTGCGGCGGGGCTGACGCCGGCCATGCGCGCGGCATCAGCGAAAGTGAAGCCGGCCGGCCCCTTCTGCGTGATCAGGTCGAGCGCCGCCTGCAGCAGCGCTTCCTTCAGATTGCCGTGATGATAGCCGCGCTCGCCGCGGCGCGTATCCTTGCGCCAGCTCATGTGAAAAGGTCTTACATGAGCCGGATGCAAAGGTCACTAGCGCCGGGGCGCGCCGTTCATCAAGATTAACGGCGCCGCGCTTGCCCGAGTTCGTAGCCCGGGTGGAGCGGAGCGCAACCCGGGACGGCTGTGTCCGCATTCGCGAGCGGCCCCGGGTTACGCTGGCGCTTCACCCGGGCTACGGGGCTGACGGCGAGATTAACGGCCCGGGATCGGAAGCACCGGCATGATCTCCACGGAATCGCCGGGGAAGATTGCGAAATGCGGGTGGTTCTCGAACATCTTGGCGGCGGCCTCCTGCGAGGCGGCACGCACCACGGTGAACCCGGTCAACTGATTGGTGATGTCTGCGATGCCGTTCGCGTCGACCTTCTTGGTCTTGCCGAGCGGGCCGCCCATCTCGACGATCACGCCCTGGTGCTTTTCGACCCAGGCGCCCCACGCCGCCATCCCCTGCTGCTCCTTGGCGCGCCGCTCGGCCTCCGGCAGCGCGTGCCAGGCCGCCATTCGCGCGCCGTTCATGCTGCCGAGATAGACGGCGAGGAATGTATCGTTGCTGCTCATGTGCTTCTCCCTTGCGTTGAATTGACGGTTGGTTCGCAGCTTAACGGTGTGCCGAAGCCCGCTGCAGTTCATCGAAGCCGGCGGCTGCCTTCTGCACTTCCTCCGAGAAATCGGACATTTCCTGCACCTGGCGGATCTCGATGATCTCGTTCTCGCTGGCCGGACATTGCTTGGCCCACTCGATCGCCTCCGCACGCGAGGCCACGTTGATCATCCAGTAGCCGCCGAGCACTTCCTTCGATTCGGTGAAGGGTCCGTCGGTGACCACGGGCTTGCCAGTGGCGAAGGAGACGCGGGCGCCCGCCGACGGCGGATGCAGCCCGTCCAGCGCGATCAGGACGCCGGCATCCTTCAGCGCCTGGTTGTATTTCATCATCGCGGCGACGCGTTCCGGGTCGAGGTCGATCTTCGGCGGCGCGGTCTCGTAGCCGAGCGGGATCATCAGCATCATGAATCGCATGGGTGGTTCCTTGTGGTTGGGGGGAGCGTCATTCTCTCCGTCGTCATTCCGGGGCATCGCGTAGCGATGAGCCCGGAATCCATCAGGCCACATACGCAAGCGGAGAAATGGATTCCGGGTTCGCACTTCGTGCGCCCCGGAATGACGGACGGAGAGAGAAGCGACTAGTTTCGGGCAACCTGGGCGCGCAGGCGCTCTTCCTGCTCGCGCAGTTCGGGGGTCAATGCTTCGCCGAAATCCTCAGTGGAGAAAACCTGCCGGATCTCGATCTCGCCGTCCTCGAACGGGGCACGCTTCATCCAGTCGATCGCTTCATCGAGCGATTTGGTCTCGATCAGCCAGAAGCCGGCGACGAGATCGTTGCTCAAGCTGAAAGGTCCGTGGCTGACGCGGGGCTGCCCGCCGCCATAGCCGACCCGCGCGCCCTTCGCACTTGGATGCAGGCCCTCGCCGGCCTGCATGATGCCGGCCTTGACCATCTCCTCGTTGAAGGCGCCCATCGCGGCCAAAAGTTCCGTCGAGGGCATCACGCCGGCTTCGGTGTCACGGCTGGCCTTCACTATCACCATGAATCGCATCGTCTCGCGCTCCGTTAGGGGGTCACTGATTGGTCACTTGTCTTCAGGCACTCGCAGATAAGACGAACCGGGTCTTGCCGCACCGACAGGTCCTGCAAAATTATTCTGGAGGTAATTGCAGCAATTGGGCGCGGGTGGCGTGCCCACCCTACGCGCCCTGCTTGACGAGTTTGCCATCCTGATAGGTCGCGCCGAAATAGACGTCGATGCGCTTCACCTTGTCGCCGTCGAAGGCAAAGAACTCGGTATTGCGAAAGTTCTTTCCGTCCCTGGCCATACAGCGATAGGTCACGAAGGCCTTGTCGCCTTCGACGAAGATCCGTTCCAGCTCATGGCTCGCGATCCAGTCGCTATCTCGCCAGCAGCGGGCGAAATAGGTCGGCTTGTCCAGATTGTCGTCATAGGGGCTGGTGAAATGGAAGTCGTCGGTGAAGGCCGCCTCGACGCGCTGGCGGTCGTTCTCCAGATAGGCGGCGAAGATCGCGCGAATGATCCCGGCTTTGTCGGTGGACGACATTCAGCTCTCCTTCGGGACCATCTTGAAATAGGGCTCCGCCTCCTTCATCACCCGCGCGAAGGACGGGCGCGCCTTCAGGCGCTCGAAATAGGCGTGCAGATTCTCGTGCTGGTCGCCGAACGGCACCATCATGTTGCCATAGAACAAAGACGGCGCGGCGGCGCAATCGGCAAGCGTAAACGCCTCGCCCGCCGCCCAGCCGCCGGGCGCCAACTGCTCGTCGATGATGCGGTAGGAGGCGCGCAACTGCGCCCTCGCCTCCTCGACACCAAACGGGTCCTTGCTGTCGGCGGGCCGCAGCCGGTCGCCGACAATCTTCTGCATCGGCAGGTGCAGATAGAGATCGTAGAAGCGCTCACGCAGCCTGGTGTGCCAGGCGAGATCGGCGTCAGGCGGAATGAACCTGGTGCGGCCGGGATAATGGCGGTCGAGATAGTCGATGATGACGCTGGATTCCGGCACGACCTGGTTCCGCGCATGGTCCTGCAGCACCGGAAATCGCCCGATCGGCGACAGTTTCAACAGCGCCGCGCGCTCGGCGGGATTGGAGAGGTCGACCAGATTGGGCGCGAATGGGATGTCGTTCTCATAGAGGGCGATGAGCACCTTCCAGCAGAACGACGCCAGCGGGTGATAATGCAGCGTGAGCGACATGGAAACTCCTGTTGCCGGCGGCCGGATGTGCCGCCACACAGGGAAGACGAAGCAGGGCTCAGGGCGCCCGACATCGCCGGCGGATTTATTTCGCGGCCGCAGACCTTGCTTTCGCCGGGTAGACGGCGCAACAGGAACCGATATCGGAAAACATCGGAACTTTCATGACTTCATCTTCGCAGAAGGTCGCGCTCGTCACCGGGGCGGCGCGCGGCATCGGGCTTGCCACCGCCAGGCGATTCCTCGCCGAGGGCTGGCCCGTCGCGCTATTGGATATCGAGCGCGAATTGCTGAACGATGCGGTCGCGAGCCTCAAGCAGGCCGAGAACACGCTGGCGCTGCCTTGCGACGTCTCCGACGCCGCTGCTGTCGCGGCGGCAGTTGCCGCGGTGGAAAAACGCTTCGGCCGGCTCGATGCGCTCGTCAACAATGCCGGGGTTGCGGTGTTCGCGCCGCTGCTCGAGACGTCGGACGCGGACTGGAGCCGGATCCTGGCGGTGAACCTCACCGGACCGTTCCTCTGCGCCAAGGCTGCCGCGCCGCTGATGCGCGAGCATGGCGGCGGCGCCATCGTCAACATCACCTCGATCTCGGCGGTGCGCGCCTCGACGCTGCGCTCGGCCTACGGCACCAGCAAGGCGGGGCTCGCGCATCTGACCAAGCAGCTTGCGGTCGAGCTCGCCTCGCTCGGCATCCGCGTCAATGCGGTGGCGCCGGGCCCGGTCGACACCGCGATGGCGAAAGCGGTGCATACGGCGGCCATCCGCGCGGACTATCACGACGCGATCCCGCTCAACCGCTACGGTCTCGAAGAGGAACTGGCGGAAGCGATCTTCTTCCTCAGCAGCGAACGCGCAAGCTACATCACCGGGCAGATCCTCGCCGTCGACGGCGGTTTCGATGCCGCCGGCATCGGATTGCCGACGCTGCGCGGACAAGGGCGGAACGGCTAGAGACACGTCTTAGCGCTGGTTGACCGCGATGACGCGCCAGCCATCGGCCAGGCGATCGATCCGGGTGAGCGACAGCGGATCGATCACGAAGCGCAGGGCGTTCTCCGCCTGTAGGTCGAGCGCGATCGCGAGCACTGCGCGGATCGTGCCGGAGTGCACGACCAACACGGCATCGCCCGCCGGCAGCGATGCAAGCCCCTCTCTCGCGCGCGCGATCTGCTCGGCAAAGCTTTCGCCGCCGGGCGGCCGATTGCTCGCCGGCGATCGCCAGAACGCATGATAGGCGTCGCCGAGTTCGGCCACGAGATCGTTGTGGCGCCGCCCGGTCCAGGCGCCGAAATCCTGTTCACGAAAGGCGGCGTTCTCGGCCGCTGCGAGCCCGAGCGCCGCCGCGGTCTCCCGCGTGCGGCGCGCCGGGCTGCAGACCGCAAACGCGCCCTGCGGCAGCCTTGCCTTCAGCGCGGCAAGGGCCGCCTGATTGCCGAGGTCGGCCGGCGCGTCCGGGCCATGAATGACCCCTTTCGGCCCATCGACAGGGGCGTGCCGGATCAGCCACAGATTGGTTTCGATGTTCATCTTGAAGCCTGGGCCAGCCTTGCGGCGAGCAGCATCATGCGAAGGAATCGCATGCAGTCGCCAGTTTAGACGATGTCCGCGCCTTCTGTCGCGACTTGCCCAAGGCGGGCGCGCGCATGACAAAATCTTGCCGCATGCGACGCCGTTAAATATGCGACGGGGACGAGGAGATCAGGGAGCCCGCGGATGCCAAGAGCGACGTCAAGGGCGGTGATCAAGGCGGCTTTGATCGCAGCGGCGCTGCTCGCAGTAAGTTCGTTCGCGCGCGCCGAGGTCCGCATCCTGGCAAGCCCGGGCGGAGAGGTCGAGCCCTTCATCGAATTGTTCGCGCGCGTGCGCGCCTCCGGCGAGCGCGTGGTGATCGACGGGCCCTGCCTGTCGGCCTGCACGCTGGTGCTTTCGATGGTTCCGAACGATCGCATCTGCGTGACGCGGCGTGCCGTGCTCGGCTTCCATGCCGCGCGTTCGGTCGACGGACGCGGCCGCTTCTATGCCGAGCCGGAGGCCTCCGAGGCGGTGCTCGAGGCCTATCCGGGGCCGGTGCGTGGCTGGATCGTAAGCCACGGCGGATTGACGTCGCGGCTTCTGCTGCTGCGCGGGCGCGACCTCTCGGCGATCTATCCGCGGTGCCGATGAACGGGATCGCGTTAGGGTGGGCAAAGGCGCGCTTGCGCCGCGCCCACCATCAGGCACTCCGCTCGTAATGGTGGGCACGCTTCGCTTTGCCCACCCTACGGCCGCAGCGTCGATTACATCCCCTCCGCCGGGCAGTTCACCATCCAGGGGATGCCGAACTGATCGACGCACATGCCAAAACCCTTGGCCCAGAAGGTCGGCGTGAAGGCCATGGTCACGGTGCCGCCTTCAGCGAGCGCCTTGAACTTGCGTTCGCCGTCGGCTGGGTCCTCGACCGTCAGAGAGACCGCGAAGCCCTGCGGCTGGTGGAAATATTCCGGCGGCGAATCGGAGGCCATGAGGATCTCGCCGTCGATCGTGATCTTGGCGTGCATGATCTTCTTCTTCCAGTCGAGCGCGACCGGCATCGATTCCGGCGCCTGCTCATGGGTGAGCATCGCCTCGATCTTCGCGCCGAGCACCTTCTCATAATATTTCAGCGCTGCTTCGCAGTTGCCGCTGTAGAACAGATAGGGATTGACTTGCATCGCTCGCTCCTTGGGTTGATGCCACTGTCGCCGTCGACGATCTTGTTGTCCAAGCATGGCCGGATCATGCCCTCTGGACGAACTTCGAAGCCCGTATCCGACAAAGATCGCAGAATTATTTCTTCGAAGACTTTTATTTCTTCGAAGGTTTTTATTTCTTCGAAGGCTTTTATTTCTTCGAAGACTTGGCGCCACGCGGCTGGCTGTCGCGGATCAGGCGGTCGAGATGCATGCGGATGTGGGCGGCCTCCGCGGTGGTGTTGGCGAGCGCAATCGCGCGGTCGAAGGCGACGCGCGCCTCCTCGTTGCGGCCGAGCTGCATCAGGAAGGCGCCGCGGACCCCATAGAAGTGGAAATAGTTCTGCAGCCGCTGGGCGAGCGGATCGATCATCTCGAGCGCCGCTTCCGGTCCGCGCACCTTTGATACCGCCACCGCGCGGTTCAGCGTCACCACCGGCGAGGGCTGCATGATCTCGAGCGCGCCGTAGAGCAGTTCGATCTGTAGCCAGTCGGTGTCTTCGGGCTTCTCGGCGCGTGCATGCAATGCGGAGATCGCGGCCTGCACCTGGTAGGGCCCGCTGCGGCGATGGCGCATCGCCTTGTCGATCAGCGCCAGCCCCTCGGCGATCAAGGTCTGGTTCCACAGGCGGCGGTCCTGGTCCTCAAGCAGGATCACGGCGCCATCAGTATCGAACCGCGCCGCGGCGCGGGCGTGCTGCAACAACAACAGCGCGGTGAGCCCCATGATCTCGGGCTCGCTCTGGAACAAGCGCAGCAACAGCCGCGCCAGCCGGATCGCCTCTTCGCAGAGGGGGCTGCGAATCTCTGCGGTGTCGCCGCTCGCCGAATAGCCCTCGTTGAAGATCAGGTAGATCATCGCCGCGACGGAAGCGAGGCGCTCGCTGCGTTCGGCCGCGCCCGGCGCTTCGAACGGCACTTCCGCCTCGGCGACGCGCGCCTTGGCGCGGGTGATGCGCTGCTCCATCGCCGCTTCGCTGACCAGGAAGGCGCGCGCGATCTGCTTCACCGAAAGGCCGGAGACGATGCGCAGCGCCAGCGCGATCTGCTGCGTCGGCGGCAGGTCGGGATGGCAGCAGATGAACAACAGCCGCAGGATGTCGTCGCGGTAATGCGAGCCATCGAGCCGCTCGGCGAGTGCGTCCTCGGCGTCGTCGAGGTCGGAGATCGCCTGGTCGTCATCCGGCAGCGCCTCCTGCTTGCGGCTGCGCCTGATATCGTCGATCCCGACATTGCGGCCGACCATAATCAGCCACGCCGCGGGATCGCGCGGCGGGCCGTTCTGCGGCCAGCTCTTGAGCGCGCGCAGGCAGGCGTTCTGGTACGCCTCCTCCGCCCGATCGAGATCGCGGAAATAGCGGAGCAGCGCGCCGACCGCCTGGGGTCGCGCCGAGGTCAGCGCGGCATCGATCCAGGCGGTATCGGTCACGTCTGAACCCTCCCGGGATTGAAAACCCCCACGGGGCGGATCTCATAGGCGCCGCCCGGATTGGCCGCGCCGAGGTCGCGCGCGACGTCGAGCGCCTCGTCGAGATTCTTGCAGTCGACGACATAGAAGCCGAGCAGTTGCTCCTTGGTCTCGGCAAAAGGACCGTCCAGCACGAGCGGCGGATCGTCCTTGCGCAGCGTGGTGGCCGCCGTGGTCGGCAACAGCCGCGCCACCGGCCCAAGCCGGCCCTGCTGGGCCAGCTTCTCCTGCACGACGGCAAGTTTCTTCATGACGGTCGCGTCCTGTTCCTTGGTCCAGGAACCGACCATGTCCTCGTCGTGATAGCAAAGGATGGCATACAGCATGCGTCAGGCATCTCCGTTGTGTTGAAGACGAACGATTATGCCCGCAGCCGACAAGGCTTAGAAGAAATTTCGAGAGGAGAAGAAGTGGGTTCCGCACCCCTCCGTCATTGCGAGCGGAGCGAAGCAATCCGTGCCTCCACAAGTGGCGAGATGGATTGCTTCGCTCCGCTCGCAATGACGCGAGGCGGCAGCTTCCGCGGAAATCAGGATCAATTTGCGCATCTCAAAGTCTCCGCTTGATTGGTGGCAGGAGAGTATGCGACCGGTTCTATCCGATATGTGATGAAGGTCACGCTGATAATTTGGGGTGCGAAAATGGCGAAAGGCGCGCTGGCGCTGCTGGTGCATGGCGGCACCGAAAACTGGTCGCCGGTGCGATGGAAGGCCCGGTTCGACGAGGTCTGCCGTAACAGGCGTGTGCTGGTGCTGCCCGATGCAAGTATCGATCGTTCCGAGGTGCAGTACGCCGCGGTCTGGAAGCCGCGACCGGGCGAGCTTGCGGCGTTTGCGAATTTGCGCGTGATCTTCAATCTCGGCGCCGGCGTCGACGCGCTGATGGCGGATGCCTCCCTGCCAGACGTGCCGCTGGTCCGTGTCGCGGTCTCCGACCTCACCGGCCGGATGACGGAATATGTGACGCTGCATGTGCTGATGCATCACCGCCAGGAACTGTACTTGCGCGAGTCGCAGCGCGAGAGGCTCTGGGCGCCGCGGTATCAATGGGCCGCAGGCGCAATCACGGTCGGCATCATGGGAATGGGTACGCTGGGGGCCAACGCGGCAGAGGTGCTCGCGCGGATCGGCTTCCGCGTGGTCGGCTGGAGCCGCAGCGCCAAGCAGGTCGATGGCATCGAATGCTTTGCCGGGACAGAACAGCTCGGCGCCTTCCTGCGAGAGACCAACATCCTGGTCTGCCTGCTGCCGCTGACGCCGGACACGCGGCACATCCTCAACCGCGACGTCTTTGCCAAACTGAACCGCAACAGCCCGATGGGCGCGCCGGTCCTGATCAATGCCGGCCGCGGCGGACTACAGGATGAGGCCGACATCCTGCGCGCGCTTGACGACGGCACGCTGGGCGCTGCCTCGCTCGACGTCTTCGAGACCGAACCGCTGCCACAGGCGAGCCCGTTCTGGAGCCATCCGAAGGTGGTGCTGACGCCGCACAATGCGGCCGATACCGACCCGGACGAGATCTCGAAATATGTCGCGCAGCAGATCGAGCGCTTCGAAGCCGGCGGTGCGCTGGAGAACGTGGTCGACCGTGGGCGGGGGTACTAGAGCATAATCCCGGAAAAGTGGGTACCGGCTTTCCCTCGCGACAAACGCGAAGCGTTTGCGCGGAGACCATGCCCCAACCTAAAGATGGAGCGGGATGACGTTTCGAAGAAAAGTCATCGCGCTCTAGCCCAACTGTCGTCCCGGGTTTCAGCTATTCACAAACGCAGATGTGGCGCGAAGTGCGCGGCGGCCTCGCCCGCGCACTGTGAGGGGTCGCAGGATCACTTCTGCTTCCGCATGGGTCGATGCGGCGCGCACTCCTGATGGCGTCTCGCCGAAGTACCGGCGGAACGTGCGATTGAAATGAGAAACGTCACCAAAGCCGACTGCAAACGCGATATCGATGATGGCCAAATGCAGATGGTGCGGGTCAGTCAACATCGCGAAGGCACGCTCAAGCCGGCATCCTGCAAGATGCTCGGTGAACGACTTCCCGGTCCCCTCGAGCAGTTTTTGCACGTATCGCCGCGACATGCCGAGCGCAGCGGCGACATTGTCCAGATCGAAATTGGGATCGCTGAATCGTTGCGCGATCTCAGCCAGGATTGCCTGCAGCCTGGCTGCCTTCGCACCACGGTCCGTAATGATGTTTGCAGCTTCGGCGGTCGGCCCGAGCGTCGCGGCCACGAGATCGAGCAGATGTACGCCGATGGTGGAGGCCAGTTCTGATGACGGAGGTTCTTTGAGGGATGCGAGCGACCGCAGGTAGCGGTCGAGGAGTCTAAGCGCGGGTCCAGGACGCACCGGCCGACCCGATAGAT
Source organism: Bradyrhizobium sp. 31Argb (assembly GCF_043638955.1). Taxonomy (NCBI): domain Bacteria; kingdom Pseudomonadati; phylum Pseudomonadota; class Alphaproteobacteria; order Hyphomicrobiales; family Nitrobacteraceae; genus Bradyrhizobium; species Bradyrhizobium sp. 31Argb. The sequence continues at coordinate 11,752 of NZ_JBEGDB010000028.1, forward strand.
CTTCCGGCTGCGCAACCAGAGACCTGAGGGCGGCAGCCTGCACGACTACGTATCTGACTCTGGCGCCACGCGGCCCAAATACTCGCAGCGGCCTTCCGCGGTCAATCAAACAAGCGGAGCCGGCATCATAGACACGTTCCTGGCCAGCAGTTGCAAATCGGACCGGTCCGGTCTCGACGATGTTCAGTCCGAATTGGTCACGGCTATCCTTGAGGTGGAGTTTGTGACGAATAAACTCCACCGGCGTGGCGGCAACGCTACAAACGCCAACCGCGCCGAGCGGCAGGTAGGTGACGTCGATACGCGGTCGCCCGCCGCTGTGATCTATCACGTCCAGGGCGAGGTTCTGCCGCGCAAACTCCTCGCGGAACGTGGAGAGCCGCGCGCGCTCCGGCAGCATCTCGGTCGACCATCGCAAAAGGTGAGATGACGTTGTCATCTCGGCCTCCCGTTTCGAGGCCCCTCCAAGAAATGATATCGCACCGCGCTCGCTGCAAGTGTGAAATGGTTCACAAGGCGGGAGGTAGGCTACGCGACATGACCGAGCGCGGCGCGGCGCGCCGCTCTCTGTACGTGATGAGCTGGTACGCGTCGCGTAAAGATTGTGGCGGCCAGCGAGACCGCAGCTTTCTTCACTGGCGAGAACAACCAGCCTTTAGCCGCAATCGTCGCAAATGGCTGTGTCGGCTTGTTGCGCGCAGAAATCGATCAGTGGCTGGAAGCGGCATAGTCGGCATTGGCCCCGGGCCGCCGGCCTGGCCCTTTAGGCCAGGCGCGGTTGCAAACATGGCACTTCGCCGCCTCCGGGCCGGGCTTCAGCCCAATGGCCGAATGTTCTGGTTCATCCGGAAGAAATTTTTCGGATCGTACTTTGTCTTCAGTTCCTGAAGACGCCGGTAGTTTGGCCCATAGGCGGCCGAAACCGCGTCGCCGGGCTCATCGTCGCCGAGGTAATTCACATATCGGCCAGCGGCAGCAAAGGACTCCATCGCCGCATATGTCTCACGCGCCCAGGCGATGCACTGGTCGGTGATTGCCGGCTCGGTCCATTGAGACAATACGATGAAGTTGTAGCCGTTCGCTCGATGCGGGAAGGCGGTATCCTGGGCGCCAACCCGCGCAACGGCACCGTGGATGTGCTCGAGCAGAAGCTGCCCCATCGGACTCGGACAGCGCGCGAAGCACTGGATCATGGTGTCGATTGCATCATCGCTCAACTGTCTCAGGAAGGTCGATTTCCAGTAATTGAATGCCCCCTTTGGATAGCCGGCATCGAGCATGCCGTTGAGTTCGCAGTAGGTCATCTGACCAACCGCATCCAGTATCGGAGATCCGAATTGCTTGAGCGGCGATACCGCCTTTTCGCCGGCGGCAAGCGAACCACAGTGACTCGTCACCATCGCCGCCAGCTTGGCGCCGGAGCCATCGGGCGCATGAGTGAGGGCGGCGAACAATGTCTGTTCATCAGGCAGGGACGCAGTGCTTTCGCGGAAAAATCTCAGCACATCGCGGGCGTGGTCATACGGGTACGCGAGCAAGCCGCCCGTGACAGTCGGGCCTATCGGATAGAGCTGATATTCCAATGATGTTGCCACGCCGAAGTTGCCGCCTCCTCCGCGCACGGCCCAAAACAGGTCGGGCTCTTCGTCCTTGGCGGTCCGCATGGCTTTGCCCTTGGCGTCGACGAGGTCGACGGAGCAAAGATTGTCGAGGGCGAGCCCATACTTGCCCATCAACCAGCCCAAACCGCCCCCGAGAGTGAGCCCCGCGACCCCGGTGCTCGAGACAACGCCGCCCGTCACTGCGAGGCCGTGCTTTTGCGTCTCCCGATTGAGATCGGCCCAGGTCGCCCCGCCCTGCGCGCGGACCGTTTGGTTCTTGAGATCGACCTGAATCGCTTTCATCGGCGCCAAGTCGATCATAACGCCGCCATCGGTCGTCGCGCGTCCTGCCACATTGTGGCCGCCGCCGCGAACCGCCACCTCGAGGCCCAGCTCTTGCGTAAGCTTGATCGCCTCGGTCACGTCTGCCGGGTTATGGCATTGCACGATCAACGCCGGACGTTTGTCCACCAGCCCGTTGTGCACCCTCCTTGCCTCCTCGTAGCCTGCATCTGCGGGCTTGAGGAGTTGCCCCGTGAAGGTTTTGCCTAGTTTGGCCGCAGCAGCGGCAACAGATCGATCTGCCGTCATGGCGCTCTCCTTCGTTTCAACCAAAGTTGTCCGCGCCAGGCTACACTGAACAAACGCAAAGAATTCACCTGACGCCGCTTTTCCTGGTGCTCGCGATTCGCGAATTGCAAACGTCTGCGGCCGAAATGGCCGTTCTCCAGCTACAGTATTATTTCAGCGTTGGGCGAACGGGCTACGCTTGTCACTTCCCCGCTTCATAGACGCCATTGGTGCAGGTGGGTCTTGACCGCTTTTGGCCCGCAGCCGTCGAAGGATTCAGTCACCATCCACGTCGGCTGGGGGAAGGCTGACGAGCTTCCGGCACCAAAGGCACTTCCAAGTCCGGCCTGAGCTAAACCGCGCTTCAGCTCTCACCATATCCCATATCGGTTGTCGGAGGTAGGCCGAGAACTTGGGCGCAGTCAGACAGCCTTGCGCTTTGAACAGCGAAACAATCACAGACGCGCGCAAGCCCAACGGCTATGGAGCGCAACACTGTTAACTGGAATGCCCGCAGGTAGGGCGGCTGGTCTCTCCTTATCCGCCGAAAAGCTGAATTGGTACACGGTTGTGCAACAGATAAATTACACCTAGATTGCGATTTTCAAATTCCCACGAAAATGGGAAACCATTGGAGTTGCCATTTATGTTGCAGGCTTCTCGCGGAATTGCGATCCATCTCATCTACGTAATGGCAATTGTGACGGCGTCCGGGCCGCCGATTGCATTTGCTGGCGAAACCGAACCGAACGGCAGCGCGCCGCGGAGTTCTTTGTTGCCCAGACCCGACGTGTTGGTTCGTCAGGCGGACGGTTTGGCCAAGGCCAACAAGCCGGCCGAAGCCGACGCGCTTTATGAGAAGGCCCTGCGGGCTGTGGAGCAGGCGCAGGGGCCGCAGAGTTTCGAAGCGTCCTATGTCCTTGAATGGCGCGCGATCTTTTACAGGGACCAGCAAAAATACGACGAGGCCTGGAGGGCGGCCGAGCGAGCGCTGAAAATTCGCGATCAGGTGTTCGGACGTTACAGTGTGCTCACGGCACGGATGCATTCTCTGCTCGGATCTATTGCGGTCTTACAGCGCCAGTTGCCCAAAGCAGAACAGCATTTCAGCGCAGCACTCGAAGTCACCGACAATCGCCTCGGCACCGAAGCTGTTGCCGCCTACGCCGCATTCGAACTCGGGAAATTATGGTGGGACGAAATGGATTTTTCCAAAGCTGAGACCGCAATGAAGCGAGCGGTCGCGCTGCGGGAGAAAGTGTGGCCGGCTGACGAACTCCAGGTGGGTCACGCGCTCGCGTCTCTGGGCATGTTGTACCAGGATTTGGGGCGCTACAGCGAGGCTGAAGTCACGTACAAGCGAGTCATTGCCATCCAGGAAAAAAACGCTCCTGGAGATGAACTTGGCCTCGCGCTATGCTTGGTGTACCTCGGAACGAACTACCGCATGCAAAGCCGCTTTGCCGACGCGGAACCGCTGTTGCGTCGTGCCCTGTCCATCCGCGAAGCGCGACTCCAGCCCAGCGATCCCGCGATTGGAGAAAGTCTGTACCATCTGGGTGCCCTCTATCGTTGGCAAGGCCGCTACATCGAAGCGGAGCCCCTCTTTCGGCGCTCTCTCGCCATTCGTGAAGCAGCATTTGGATCTGGGGAACGCCATCCTCTTGGTGACATGCAGGCCTTGGCGTTGACACTCGACGGTCTCGGTCGCTTCCCCGAGGCAGAACAGATGTTGCGCCAGGTACTGGCAGGCCGAGAGAGACTCCTGAGACCCGATCACTACGAAATTGCCGACACCTTGGTCAGTCTGGTACGGGTCTTGCGCAGACAAGGCCGTTTTGCCGATGCGGCACAACTTGCTGACCGTCCGCTCGCCATCTACCAGAAGGCCGTTGGCCCTGACCACATCTACGTCGTGCGAGCCTTGTTGCCGCTGGCAATGATCCATCAGGATCGTGCGGAGTTCGCAGAGGCTGATCGGCTCTTCCGCCGGGCCCTCGCGATTCGCCAGTCCACATTTGGAACTAACCATACCGAGGTGGCGGACAGTTACGCGGACCTTGCTCGTCTCGCGATGGCCCAGCGTCAATTCGAGGAGGCTGGTGGATACGCGTCGAAAATGCTGGAAATCAAGGAGAAGTGGTTTGGCCCGGACAATGTCGCTATCGTGCCGGCACTTGAGGCGGTCGCTGAGCTACGCATCATAATGGGGGACGCCGACTCCGCGGAAGAGCTCCTTCAACGGGCACTCGCAATCTGCGAGCGCGTCGTGGGGCCGGATGCTGTTATTGTCGCCGACACATTATCCAGCATCGCGGAAGTTTATCAAATGCGCCGCAAGTTCGACGACGCTGAGAAATACTACGCACGCCCGCTCGCGATTTATCGCAAGGCTCTTGGCCCCCGTCATCCGGCAGTTGCAGGAAGTCTCGGTCGGCTCGCATCGCTCTATATCGCCATGGGGCGGCCAAAGGAGGCCGAAGGACTTTACGACGAAGCAAACGGGATTCTGGTAAGCGCGCTTGGTGAAGACAGCCCCGCACTCGCATGCATCATGAACAACAAGGCGCTTCTGCTACTTCAATTGGGTCGGACCGACGAAGCTGAAGCGCTCTTCACCAGGGCGATCGGGTTGTTGCGCTCCGGCGCCGGGACAGAAACCCCAACATTGGCAATCCTGTTGAACAATCTCGCTGATTTGCGTGAGCACGAAGGGCGTTAAGCAGACGCTGACAGATTGCGCGAGCAATCAAACTCAATAAACGCAAGAATTTTCGGCAAGACCGCTGCGCCAATCGTTCCGGCTGCTCTGTTGCCATTGTGGACGCAGGACCTTTAACTTTTGTCATGTCCGGCATTAGGAGCGACCTGGCCCCTGGAGTCGCCAGAGTTTGCTTCCAAACGTAAAGCGAACCAGTGTTCACGCGTTGCTACCGGCACAGCTACGGGTCGTAGGCTCGCCCCAGATCTTCCCCCTCTCACTACGGAAATATTTCTACCCATCTGAATTCGGTTACGGTCGAAACATTGCATCTTTCCTGAACTCAGCGGACTGACCAAATGTCTGTTGAGGATCAATGTGACTTGCGTTCTAGCTCGGCTCCCCGGCCGGACCGGATTGTCACGGCGCGCGAGTGTAGGGCATCAGGGTCCGCCGGACTCCGAATTGCATTTGACCGGTTCGGTTTGATCTCGAAGGCACACGCGGACCAGACTGTCTTCCCCGAACTTGGTCAGTCGCGTGGTGTGGAGTTATTCAGATATGACGATGCGATGTTTCGTCGGTAGCCGAATTCCGATGCGTAGAAATATTGTCGTAGTGACAGAGGAAGACTTGGGGCGCGCTTGATCGCTCGCGTACTCCTCATCTGGGGCCGCGCAGCGTCGTAATCGTTCGATTTGACAGGAATGCCCGCAATGAACAGCAACGATCCATCTCGATCAACCGGTGACACCTTAAACACAGCTATCGTCGGCGCCGGGGTTGGCGGCCTCTACGCCGCGTGGCGCCTGCTCGGTTGCGGCCAGCCTCCCGGCGGCATTGCCGTGTTCGAAGCCTCCGCGCGCGTCGGCGGTCGCCTATTCAGCGTGACCATGCCGGGGACTACCGGCATCGCCGCAGAATTCGGCGGGATGCGCTTCCTTTCCAGCCACGCGCTCATCACCTCGGTCGCGGCAAAATTCGATCTGAAGATTCGCGAGTTCACCACGGGCAACTCGGAGAGCATCTTCTATTCCCGCGGCAAGCAGTGGCGTGCCGGCGACATCGCAAAGAAGCAACCCCTCCCCTACAGCCTGCGCCCGGACGAGCTCTATCTCGATCCGTTCGAATTGATCGTCAAAGCCGTCCAACGGGTGATGCCTTCCATGAAGCACCTTTCACCCGATGACTGGGTGAAGATGAAAGAGTCGCTCACTCTCGACGGCTTTCCATTGATCGACTGGGGCTTTCGCAATCTGCTTGGCCGATTCCTATCGGATGAGGCGCTGCAGTTCATCGAGATGGGGATTGGCTACAGTGCAGTCGTGAGCAACTGGAATGCCGCCGACGCATTGTCGCTGGTGGTCGAGTATACCAACAGCGCCACCGAGAAAACCCTGGTGGACGGCATGCAGGCCTTGCCGAACGCGCTTGCGGCCGCCATCGTGCGCGAAGGCAGCACCCTTTATCATCAGCACAGGTTGGTATCACTGCGCGGTCCGGCCCAGACAGGCGATGGCCCGCACGAACTCGTCTTTGCAACGCCTGAGGGACCGCGCGCCGTTCGTGCGCGCCGTGTCGTACTTGCGCTGCCACGCCGGGCGATCGAACTCATCGGCGACTGCGCCGCGTTGAAAGAACCACGCGTTGCAGCTCTGCTTGCAACCGTGACGCCGCGGCCGCTTGGCAAGGTCTTCGTCGCCCATGAGCAGCCCTGGTGGCGTCCGCTCGGTCTGACCAGCGGACGGGCGACGACCGACCTGCCGATCCGGCAGATCTATTATTTCGGCACCGAGCCTGACCGGCCGGCAGGCGCGACAGGCCACCTAACCATGGGCTATTTCGATCGTCCGCAGCTCGATCACTGGGCCGGCTTGCGGCGCCTGGAGCAGCCGGCCGCCAGCGGATTCACCGTGCTCGATCCTGATGGCCCCGTGGCGACAGAAGTCCGCCGCCAGATCGGTGTCGTGCACGGGCTCGATCAGCCCATGCCAGCACCGCTGTCGGTCGGCTTCATGAACTGGGAAGAAGATCCGTACGGTGGCGCCTGGCACACCTGGAATCAGGGCGTGAAGAGCTGGGAGCTCATGAAGACAATCGCGGCGCCGGTGCCCGGAATGGCGCTGCACATCGTCGGCGAGGCCTGGTCGACCAACCAGGGATGGGTGGAGGGAGCGCTGGAGACTGCGGAGGCCGTGGTGGGCACCTTGACGCGCATACCCGCAAACTGAGGCCCTACCTCGGGATGCGATCTGCCGGAAGTGCATAGTCGCGGTCAGGCCACCTTTAATAGGCTGAAGAGCAAGAGGCGGAAGGCTCGCTCGGATGCGCTCGCTGCACGGTGCGCTCCGAGAGGTGCTATGTATTGCAATCGACATCAGTTCGAGGAAGGGAACAGGTCATGAGTATCCGAAGGACCCTTTGGATCGGCGTACTTGCGCTGTTCGCAGCCGTGTTGGTGGCGGCCGCACCACCGGCGGCCGCGCAGCAGCAACGGCCGCCGAACATTCTTGTCATCATGGGAGACGATGTCGGCTGGTTCAACGTCGGCGCGTATCACCGCGGAATGATGTCCGGCAAGACGCCAAACCTCGACAAGCTGGCGTCCGAAGGCATGATGTTCACCGACTACTACGCCGAAGCGAGCTGCACAGCAGGGCGCGCCAACTTCATCACTGGCGAGTTACCAATCCGCACGGGGCTAACGACTGTCGGTCAGGCCGGTGCCGATGTTGGCATCCCGGACCAAGCCGTGACACTCGCCACCGTGCTCAAATCGCTCGGCTACGCAACGGGGCAGTTCGGCAAGAACCACCTCGGCGATCTCAACAAATATCTGCCGACGGTGCACGGCTTCGACGAATTCTTCGGATATCTATATCACCTCGACGCGATGTCTGATCCGTACTGGTACTCGTTCCCCGCCAACCAGGACTACTACGACAAGTATGGCCCGCGCAGCCTGATCCACAGCTACGCGACGGATAATGACGACCCCACCGAGATGCCGCGCTGGGGCAAGATCGGCAAGCAAAGGATCGTCGACGAGGGGCCGCTGCCGCCGTTCCCCGACATGTCGAACGTCCCGAATATGCATGATCTGCCGTTCCTGAAGCCGAAGTACGACATGACCACCTTCGACGAGGTGTTGGTCAAATCGTCCAGTGACTTCATGGATAAGGCCAAGCGCGACGGCAAACCTTTCTTCGTCTGGCACAACACGACGCGCATGCACGTCTGGACGTTCCTGTCGAAGAAGTACAGCGCGATGCAGAACAACGACACGAACTACGGTCTCGAGGAAGCCGGCATGGCGCAGCTCGACGACAGCGTGGGCGCCCTGCTCAAGCATATCGATGACATCGGCGAAACCAACAACACCATTGTCATCTTCACAACGGACAACGGCGCCGAGGTGTTCACCTGGCCGGATGGCGGCATGACCCCGTTCAAGGCCACCAAGGGGACCAGCTATGAAGGCGGCTTCCGCGTGCCGGCCATCATTCGCTGGCCGGGCCGCATCAAGCCGGGGTTGGTCGAGAATGGAATCTTCTCTGGGCTCGACTGGTTCCCGACACTTACCGCTGCGGCGGGAAACCCGAACATTACCGACCAGCTTCTCAAGGGCGTGACGCTGGAAGGCCGCACCTACAAGAACCACCTCGACGGTTACAATCAGATGGATCTGCTGACGGGCAAGGGTCCCTCCGTCCGCCATGAGATCTTCTATTTCGCCGGTCCGCTTCTCGGTGCGCTTCGCCACGATAACTTCAAGTTTCAGTTCTTCCAGCAGCCACACGGGTGGCCGGGCGAGAAGGACACCACCGATATGCCGACCATGGTCAACATCCGCCAAGACCCGTTTGAGCGGACGCCGTCAATCCGCGGCGAAAGCCTGAACAATATGGGCGGAGGTTACATGAATGATTTCATGGCCCGCGAATTCTGGCGCTTCGTGCTTGTTCAGCAAGAGGTTGCCAAATTGGCGCAAACGGCCATCGACTACCCTCCGATGCAGGCGCCGGCGAGCTTCAACCTTGAGGCCGTGAAGAGAGAGGTCGAGGAAAAGATTAAGGCTTATCGGGGCCAGTAGTCGGCCCTGTTCTTCAACACGCGGGCGCTCTCCAGAGAGCGCCCGATAGGTCTGCAGGTATCACCACCACGACGTTGCGCGGCAGGCCTGGCTTCTGGGTAAAGGTCGGCGATGCCGAAGTCATGATGCGGTCATGAGAAAAAAATGAGATGAGACCGCGAGCACGTCTCGCGCATGGTTGGCGAGAGCCCGCATTCCTCCCTGCGCAGCTACAGGTCTATGTTATTTGCTCGCTTCGCCAGGGCGGCGCTCAGAAGGCTCTTGAGCTGGGAGAGCGTGGAGAAATGCTTTGACCACGGTGGCGGCGTTGTCCGAAGCCAGGTGTTCGAGCTCATTCTCCGTGTTTTCGCCGGCATCGCCGCCGGCCAGATCCGACAAGCCTCGGAAGGCTATGAAGGGGATGTGGTTCGAATAGGCCACGTGGGCGACTGGCGCACTTTCATTGTCGACGAGGTTGGCCTTGAAGGTGTCATAGATCCACTTGCGGAATTCGGCATTGTCAATGAACGCCGGGCCGGAGACGCCGGCGCCTCCAATGACGACACGGGGACGCGTGGTTCCGCAGACAGCCGGCTTTAAGCAGGCCTTCAGCTCGACTTTCGTCGCGACCGAACGCGCGGTCTCCAGCATGGTCGGATCGACGTCAAACCAGAAGCGCTTTTCCGGCTCGCGCTCTCCCGGATGAGCAATTCCTACCGCACGGGGGAAGATCATGCCGTAGTTCGGCAGCGTCTTGCCGAGCCAGTTCGGTACCGACCAGCCGGCCCCGGCTTTCCGGGCAAAGACGGATTCGAGATATTCAGACCAGCGGTCGGCCACGACGACATCCCCTGCTGAAAGACTGGGGTTGATGCCGCCGGCAATTCCGGAGAAGACGATGCGCCTGATCTTGAAATGATCAATTGCGCCCTGCGTGGTCATGGCCGCGTTGACCATTGACACGCCGCTGAGGAAGAGAACGACATCTTTTCCCTCGAGTTGACCCACGATGTAAGTCGCGTCCGCTATGACCTCCGTCCGGGTCGCGCTCATTGCATTCTTGAGCACGCGCCATTCGCGGGTGTATGCCGAAATGATGGCGATCCGCGGCGTAGGGTCCACCTGTTCCGCCGCGGCTGCACGATCCGTCAGCAGAGTCAATGAGGCCAGCAAGAGTGGTGCAAGCCATAAAGCATTCCGCCATCGTGGCCGACTGGTGGATGCTTTCCTATCCGATCTCGAAGAGAGTTTCTTCACGGGGGGCGCTACGGACAAGTCTGGAGGCAGCATAAAGGGAGAATGACGACCCGCGCAGGCTCTCGCATCGAGCGACGCGGGTACGTCTTGTTCTGCTTTGGTCGCGGATATCTCGGTCGTTTCAGCGGTCGCTGGCGTTAGGCTCGGTTGTATAGCGATCGGCTTTGATGGAGCGAGGCCAGGGCACCAGCATTGCGACTCGCTCCCGATACTGCCGATACTGATCGCCAAACAGCGCAATCAGATCGCGCTCCTCCAGGCTGGCGCCAATGAAAATGTAGGCTGTTGCGACGGCCGCGAATAGAAAGTGCCCAGCCGTCATTGTTGGCGTCGACCAGAACGCGATGATGAAGCCTAGATAGAGTGGATGGCGTACCAGTCTGTACAAAAATGGAGTCTTGAAACGAGAGCCGACAGCGCTGGCGGCTGGATTTGCGAACACCTGTTTCAGTCCGAACAGCTCAAAGTGGTTTATCTGGAAGCTGGCGAACAGCACGATGAACCAGCCGAACAGTGTTAGCCCTTGCAGCGCCATGGCGGCGGTCGGATCCGCAACGCTCCAGACTATCGCGGGAATCGGGCGCCATTGCCAAGCCAGCAAGATCAGGGCCAGACTGGCGAGAAGGACATACACGCTTCGCTCGATTGCATTTGGAATGAACCGGGTCCACCACTGCTTGAATGACCTGCGGGCCATCACGCTGTGCTGGAGAGCGAAGAGCGACAAGAGCAGAAGATTGATGATCACCGCCTCGAGCGTTGGCGTGGCGGGCCCTGAGTCGATGTCTTTCGGCACGACCGCGCCGAAGACGAAGCCGATCACATAAAGAATTGTGCCCACGAAGATTGCATAGGCGATCAGTCCGAAACAGATTGAGACAATTCGGGCCATTTTTGCTCCTTTTTCAGAGAGGGAGATGTTCGATCATCTCGCACCGTGACCGAGTAATCAGCGCAAGCAGGAGTGTTCTGACCGGGTAGCTCGTCATCTTCACCTGCTCGCATCGCCAACGATGGAGAGGTGCGGTGACGGCGCTGTTTCATTTCTGTTTTAAAGGGTTGCAGACGTAATATTGGTCGTCGCACACCTTCTATTCTAACACGTTTTCTGCGCAGATAAGCCTACGCGATCTGCGTAAACTTGATCGCTATGCGAACCGGCGTCCACCCTCGGATCAGGTCCGAGGGCATGCCTCGCTCGAAAACGCTCTGGGACGACGATGGACTATGCGACGCTTAGCGGCACATCACGTCGATGGCACCATTGACGAGGGCTTCCAATTCCTTGCGCGAGACACGGGCGCGCGCGCGCAGCGCGATGGTGTGGAGCGTGGCGGAGGCGAGTTGCGCGAGCGCGGTAACGTCAGCCGCCGGCGATAGCTCGCCCTTTTCCTTACCGCGGCGGAAGCACGAGGCAAAAGCCTTGTCGAGCTCGACGAAGCCGTCGAGCGCCAAAGCGCGGATCTCAGGATCGGCGACCGCGTCGGAGGCTGCCGTCACCACCGTGAAGCAACCGCGCGGAGAATCGCCGGAAAGATAGATATCGAGCGCCACCGCATAGATGCGCATCAGCCTTTCGCGGATCGGCAACTCCTCCCGGAAGATGTCGACCATCGCAGCGCGCGCATCATCGCGGTAGCGCCGATAGCTCTTGATGTAGAGCTCGCGCTTGTCGCCGAATGCTCCATAGAGGCTCGGCCGGTTCATGCCGGTCGCGGCACTGAGGTCGTCGAGCGAGGTCGCGGCAAAGCCGCGCTTGCGGAACAGGTCGAGCGCCTTGCCGAGCGCGACATCGGGCTCATAGGCGCGCGGCCGGCCGCGCCGCTTCGGCTCAGCGGCGTCAGCCTTTTTGCCAGCCGGTGGTTTGGCAGCAGATGGCAGCTTCTTCTTTTTTTGTACCATTTCGCAGAAAATTCCTTGACCGAAACTATACTATGCAGAACAGTACAAAAATCAACACGAGGCCCGGCTGCCGGGCCGAACCGCCAAGGAGGCATCCATGGAGCTTTATTTCTCGCCGCTCGCCTGCTCGATGGCGACCCGCATCGCGCTGTATGAAGCGGGCGCAAGCGCCGACTATCTCGAGGTCGATCCGAAGACCAAGGCGGTGCTGAAGGACGGCTCGGATTTCACAGAGGTCAATCCGCTCGGGCTGGTGCCGACGCTCCGCACCGATGACGGCGCAGTGCTGACCGAGAACGCCGCGATCCTGCAATATGTCGCGGACCGCTTCTCGCAGGCGAATCTCGGTACCGGCGCCGGCATGGAGCGCAGCCGGCTGCATCAGTGGCTCTGCTTCATCGGCACTGAACTGCACAAGGGCCTGTTCGTGACGCTGTTGGACAAGAAGGCGCCGCAGGACGCGAAGACCTATGTGGTGGAGAAGAACCTTTCGCGGCTCGACCATCTCGAGAACTATCTGAAGGGGCGCGAATACCTGCTCGACCATTTCAGCGTGGCGGATGCCTATCTCGTCACCGTCATCAACTGGACCATGGCGACGCCGCCGGTCGAACTGGCAAAATGGCCGGCGCTGAAGGCCTACTATGAGCGCCTGCGCGCACGGCCTTCCGTGGCAAAAGCAATCGCGGAGGAGTTCGAGCTCTACAAGGCCGAGATCGCGCGCCACAAGGCGGCGGCGTAACACGCACCCGTAGCCCGGATGGAGCGAAGCGTAATCCGGGGTTGTCGCAAACGCGGATACGGCAGTCCCGGATTGCGCTTCGCTCCATCCGGGCTGCAAGGTTGGTGCTGCGATCAAGCCACATCGGCCTTCAACAACAGCCGCAGCGCTTTCGAAATCGGCTGCGCCTTGCCCTCACTAATGAAGGCGACGCGCACCTGCGCTTTGACCAGCAAGTCCTCGCCGCGCCGCACTTCCTGCGCCAGCGTGATCGAGGCGCCCTTCACCGCGACCGGCCAGGTCACGACGTCGAGCACATCGTCCATCCGCGCGGGCCTTAGGAAGTCGAGCTCCATCGAGCGCACGACGAACACAAAGCCCGGCGTCTCCACCTCGGTCTCCGCGAACAGCGCATGCTGCTCGGCGCCCATCAGCCGCAAATGGTTGGTACGGCCGCGCTCCATGAAGCGCAGATAATTGGCGTGATAGACGATGCCGGAAAACACTGGTTTGACGATGTCGCAATTGGGTCGATGGACGGCCAACGCGTGAACGAGGAGCAGATTTATCTATGCCCCTCCATAGCAAGCCGCAGCGCCTTGGGAATGCGCTGCGCTTTTCCGCCTGCGATAAACGCCACGCGTACACGCGCCGTGACTAGGAGATCGTCTCCGCGCCTGCATTCCTGCAGCAAGGCAATTGACGCGCCTCTCACTTCTTGTGGGAGCGTGACGACATCAAGCACGTCGTCCAAAACCGCAGGCTTTAGAAAATCGATTGTCATCGAACGGACGACGAAGGCAAAGCCGGGAGCATCGTTCCACGCTTCTTCGAGCAGCGCTTGCTGATTGGTTCCGAGCAGGCGCAAGTAATTCGTTCTGCCGCGTTCCATGAACCGCAAAAAATTTGCATGATAAACAATCTTGCCAGAATCGGTATCTTCAAAATAGACGCGGACCTGCATGTGATGGCGTCCGCCACGAATTTCGCCGTCAAGAGAGGCTGTCACGGTGCGGTTCCTTTGTTGCGCTTTCGGGAACAATTGTCTTGCACAGAGGTGCTTTTCTGAGCAAGCGCCAAAAATCTTGAACTTGGCTCCTGCAGCCGGAAGCTCCAGCGCCCCGCCGGGTGAATGCAGCATGCAGTGCGCCCGTCATTAATAGCGTCGCCGGGCTGCTCCCGCACCACAAGAAGAACCGTCTGAACGGCACGCACTACCAAAGTCCCCGCTGTCTGGGTTAATGCTCTGGATTGCTGCGTGGGCCCCGTAGCGTCGAACCACGAAGGATCGACACATCCCTTGCCGGCTCCGCTGCTCAATCAGGCGAAACGCCACTCGCCTGCCCTGCGAGCTCGGCCTTGTCGATCTCGGCCTCGCTCACCGCGGCCGCTCCTTGGGAGTGCGCAGCGTCCTGGTAGCCGGCGAGCTCTGCCGCACTCCCACCGTCTAGCGGCAACACCTCACAGTTGTCTATATCGCTGACGGGCAAGACCATAGTCGAAGCGGATTGCGCACGAGGGCAACTGTGTTGAGGCGAAGCTGCTTGCCCCCGATCGATACCGCGCCAAATCGGCGGCGAAGGTGTGACCCCCGTCTTCAAAGGTCTACGGGAAGATCTGTGATGAGATGGTGTTACTACAGCGTCGCCATTAATCCTAACGATCGCGTCGCGAGCGTCGCAGCGAAGAAAGAACGCCGCCCCACTCAGCGAACCAAGATAGCTCGCAAGGTCCAAACGGTTCACTTCACCCTTAGGGAGTGGACCCATCACCAGCGACCGGCTAGATTTCGCAGTCGGCTTGCCGGTTGGTAATCGTATGCGGGTCGCCGACCTATACCTTGATCACGTTAAGCAATAATCATCCGCACGCACTAACAGCGAAGGTTTTCGAGATGCGGGTCGAGGTTGATGAAATTTGACGCCGCGTCTCGAAGCTCTCGCGCACAATGCCCCCAGAACACGACTTCGACCTTAAATCCATCCTCAGCGAGTTCAAGCAGCGTCGGCACATAATCCCTGTCACCAGCAACGAGAACGAAAAGATCCTCGTCCTTTTCTCCTTGCTTGTAGGCATCCTTCGTCATCTTGGTCGCTATGGCGGTATCGATCCGTCCGGGAGTATCTCGACACTCTGGAAGCCGGGATCATGCTCAAATGGAAGGTCAGGCGGGATAACGATCCGAAGTCATCACGCTCTAACGACGGCAACGCCTCACGGTATCGACCAGCGATAGTCCCGCGGTGACATGCCGACGTGCTGGCGAAAGCGCCGCGCACAATGGCTTTGGTCGGAAAAGCCGGCCGCCAGCGCGATCTCAGAGAGTGACAGATCCGTCTCCGACAAGAGCTCCATCGTCCGCTCCACTCGGCGGCGAACCAGATAGTCGTGTGGAGTAAGGCCCACGGACTGCTTAAAGGCGCGGACGAAATAGCAAACTGAAAGATTTGCGAGTTTGGCCAGCGCTTCGACGCTGATCCGCTGCTCGATGTGCGCATCAATGTATTCGCGCACCCTCCGCAACACCCTTGGGGGCAGGCCGCCCCGGACATGGGGACCGGAAGGAAGGGCGATTGCCATGTCAGCCGAGCCAACCGTGAAAAGTCGCAACGGCGAGACCTCCGGACATCCATCTGTGGCCGGCGCTTGCAACCTCCACACTGAAGACTCGTTTCTTCGTTCATCCAGCGCTTTGAACATCTCGCGTTCCCCTGTTAGATCTTTTCTTGCCACTTCTGTAGCGAATACGAGAGACCAGCCGTTCTGCGAAGGTCGGCCCATTGTTGAGCGTGTGGGCGAGGATGATTAACTCGCCACCCGGCGCCAATCGTGCATGGGTCTGATTGTCTCACACCTTGGTGTGAGTACGGGTGATCCTGCCACCCTCGTTCTTGCAAACGATCGGGGCGGTGGCGCCAATCGAATGATCAATTCGAACAAGACTTGCATGTTTCATACAAAATGCTTGCGGAGCGATCGGGCGATGCCCTCGCTGGTCGCCCCCTCATTGTGGACGGGCTGCCGGAGATTCGATGACGCGGCACGCTTTTCTGGCCATCGATCATACTTTCGTGTGATGATGCCGATGGCCGGCATCATGGTATTGAGTGTGATCCTCCTGCCGGGTGGATTTGAGATGCCCCAGGTGTCAGACGAGCCCCCTCTCGTTCACATCGTCGATGACGACGACTCGCTGCGCGCTGGACTTGCCAGCCTGCTTCGCACGGTCGGGTTGACTGCACGGACCTATGGTTCAACCCAGGAATTTCTGAGCGCGGAGCGACCGGAACAACCCGGCTGCATTGTGCTCGATATCCGCCTGCCGGGGGCGAGCGGACTGGATTTCCAGGAAGAGCTTACGACGCTCGGGATACGCTTGCCGGTGGTACTGACGACCGGCCATGGCGACATTCCAATGACCGTCCGCGCCATGAAGGCGGGCGCGGTCGATTTCCTTCCAAAACCGTTCCGTGACCAGGACATGATCGACGCGGTAACCGCCGCCATCAATCGCAATCGGTTGCAGCGCGCGAGCGAAAGCCAAGCGGTTGCCGTCGTCGATCGCTATGCGATGCTTTCGCCACGGGAGCGCGAAGTCATGGCATTGGTCACCGCCGGCAAGATGAACAAGCAAATCGCCGCAGATCTCCGTCTGAGCGAAGTGACGGTCAAGATCCATCGCGGCGCCGCAATGCGAAAGATGGGCGCCCGTTCGCTGGCCGACCTTGTTCGAATGGCGGACGCACTGAAGAGCCGATCAGATTGAGGGAAGCTCCGGAGAACGATCAAGCAACAGCGCGCAATGCCGGGTGGAGATTGGCTTGAGGTCGGCTCGATAGGGGCTGCAGCATGGCGAACGGACATCTCATTTCGATCGTGGACGATGATCCGTCCATGCGCGACGCACTCGCGAGCCTCATCCGATCGCTTGGCCACGATGTTCGTGCGTTCGCCTCCGCCGAAGAGTTCCTCGCGTCCCACCAGCTCGAGCGGTTTTCCTGCGCAATCACCGACATCCAGATGCCCGGGATGAATGGCTTCGAACTCAAACGGCAGCTCAGCTTACATCATGGCGCCGTGCCCGTCATTATGATCACCGCGCGCGCCGAGCCGGATCTCGAAGAAAGGGCGATGTCGAGCGGGGCCGCCTCTTTCCTCCGCAAGCCTTTTGAAGCAGAAACTCTGGTCGGTTGCCTCGCACAGGCGCTGGAAGGTTGGCCTAACGCGCATTAGAGCATGATGACTTTTCTTCTGCACTAAATCGCACCGGCTTCACGCGCAATGGCCGCAGCCTGCGTACGCTTGCGCGTTCCGAGCTTCTCGTAGATGCGCCGCAGGTGCGTTTCGATTGTGTTTTCGGTCAAGAACAGGTCTCGGGCGATCGCCTTGTTCGAGCCTCCTTTCCAGATCAATCGCAAAATCTGTACCTCGCGGGTGGTAAGCCGAACCGCGTTTCCCGTTACCTCAGCCCTGCGATCTCGAAGCGCCGTCGTCGTCATCGCGGCAATTGGCTCCTTGAGCTCGCGCAACAAACCGACCGTGCGCGGCTCCCTCATGACGGCAGAACGAACCACAAGCGGCTCAGTCGCCCAGCTCTCGTCGGCGAGTACCCGCACCATCCCGCCGTCCGCAGCGCGCATCACCGCCTCATCGAACGCCGCGCTGGCCTCACGTCGTCGGCCGCCTGATTCGAGCGCTTGCGCCTCAAGAAACAACAGCCGCAACGCCCGGCGTCGACGTCCGACTGCCTCGGCGCGCTGCCGCTCGGCGCGGATTTCCGGAACCGTCTCATTGCTATCGCCTGTCGCCTGCCGAAGGCGCAGTCCGGCAATCATGACGTCGTCGATTTCGCCGGCGTGCGGATTGAACGCGCCAAAGCTGTCCCAGAGAGCCGCGTCGCTGCCGGCGGCGAGCGCGCGGCGCGCACCTTCATTATTGTTGCTCCGCAACGATGCGTAGGAGCGCTCGAGCCATGCAGCGGCAGTCAGGCGGCGAAGGCCGCGGCGAGCACCGATCTCACCGAGCTGCACCAGCAGCGACTGGCCGTCATCGCCGTGTCCGCGTAAGAAGTGCAGTCGCGCCGCAATACGATGCAGCACGATCAAGTGATCCGGCATGCCGGTCTCGATCACGATCGGCATGTAGTCATCGACAAGCGCCTGACAGGCGTCGAGCGCATTGGCTTCATAGAGACACTCCGCAAGGTAGGTCGCGACGACGGCGCCGGCGCCGCCATAGCGTTCGCCGCCCGCGATGGCCCGGTTGAACGCACGTTCAAGTGTTGCGCGCGCGGCCGCGACCTGCCCGAGATTAAGTTCGATGGCCGCGGCGAAGCACGCGCTATAACTCAAGACATACAGCGCATCGATCGGTTCGCAGGCCTCGCGCGCCTGCGCGAGCGCGCGCTGCGCCTCATCGTAGCGCCCGAGCGCAAGATGGCAGAAAGCGCTCGCATTGCTGGCGAGCCCCGCCGTGAACCGGCCGAAATGCGACGATCTGTTGCGCAATTCATCAACGGCTCGAAGCAAGTCGGGAATGCCGTCGGTCCAGCCGAGCATCATGAGGCGCATGGCAACGATCTCATCATCGCCATCCGTTCCAACCTCATCAGCCCGTTCAATGACGTCCATGTATCGTCTGGCAGCATCATAGCGATGGGCAAAGATCGCCGCGAAGGCCGCGGCCCGCAGCAGCGCCGGCCGGCGGTAGACTTCGGCGTCGGGCAGCAGTGCAATGGCGTGTGCGGTGTCCGCCACCCGGCCGGAATGAAGATTGTCCATGGCCGATGCTGCGAGCAGATCGGCGGCGAACATGTGATCCTTTGCCGACAGCGCATGTGTAATGGCTTCGTTCATGAAACCATGGGCGGAGGTCCAGCAGGCCGCGCGCCGATGCAACGGCTGCAACTCGCCCTGTCTCTCCTGCGCCATGCGAACACGCAGGAAATCCGCAAATAACGGATGATAGCGATACCAGCGCTCCTCCGCGTCGATCGGAACGAGGAGAAGATTGTCGCGCACGATCTGCGCGATCATCTCATTGCTATCGCCTCGCTCCAGCGCAGCGTCACACAACTCAGCACAAAATTGGCCAAGAACGGCGGAACGCAGCAGGAAATCGCGTTGCGGGCCCGGTCGACTGTCGAGCACTTCCTGCGCCAGATACTCGGCGACACTTGCGCTCGCGCCCGAAATCGCCCGCAGCGCATCGGATCCGTATCTGCCGTTCACAGCAATTGCCGCGAGCTGCAGCGCGGCGGGCCACCCTTCCGTGTGCTGTTGCAGCGCCCGGATTGCTGCAACGCCGATGTTTTGACGTTCAAGAAACGTCTGGGTCTCCTCCGGTGTAAAACGCAATTCCGCCTGGTCAAGTTCAAGAAGCTGGCCATACGCGCGCAGCCGGCCGAGCGCCAAAGGCGGCTTCGTGCGGCTGGCGAGAACGACGCGATGATGCATGTCAAGATCAGCCAGCAGACGCTGCAAGAAGGCCCAGACGCTCTCATCAACGATTAGTTCGAGATCGTCAAAAAACAGGGCGATTGGAGCGTCGGAGAGCGATAGTCGTTCGATCAGGTCAGCTGCCCTGCCCTGTACCGGATTCGCATTTGTCGCGGGCGTTTCCATGGACGGGCTGGCGACAGGCTCCCCGAACGCCGTCTGAATTGCCCCCTTCAACGATTGCAGGAAGCGACCGAGCTGATTGTCAGCCCGCTCCACCTGCAGCCAGACCGTAGCGATGCCACGCGCCTGGAAGCGTCGCCGCAATTGCTGCATCAGCGTGCTTTTTCCAAAACCGGCCGGGGCGCAGATCAGCGTCAGCTGCGCGACGCTTTCGCCAATCAGGCCCAGCAGGTGCGCCCGCTCGACCATCGTGGCCGGCGCTCGCGGGGGCGAAAAGCGAGCGCCTCGCAGGCCTGTCGTGTGACTTGCCTGGGGTAACGACATCCGGCGCTCCCAGCTTGATGCAGAGGAGCCTTGATGCTGCGATGGCAGATTTCCGCTGTCAATACAGACGCTTGCGTCCGTGACTGCACAATTCACGGTTCTCCGTGATGTTTGCGCTGCACCCTGGTCGCTACCTCCCGCCCCGGTGCCCCGCAAAGCGGGGGCAGCCGACGGGAGATAATGGAAAATGGTCCGCCACCACGCGACCGCGCAGCAACCTTTGAACAACGCGATTCGCAACGCCGAACGGAATAGCCATGCCTGCGCGCCGCGATAGATCGTCTGCGTCGCGAGCGCTCGACGACCGCCGTTTGCGGCGCGTCATGCAATTCATCGCGGCCAACCTGCATAACACTATCCGTCTCAAGGACTTGGCGGAGGTTGCGAGCCTGAGCCCGTTTCACTTCTCCAGGGCTTTTCGCAAAGCCACAGGAGAATCCCCGCATCGCTTCCTGCGCGAATGCCGCCTCGAGAAGGCAAAGGAATTGCTGGCCGACGGAGCCGCAACGATTGCGGAAATCTCCCTGATCTGCAGCTTTTCCTCACAGTCGAGCTTTACCCGCGCTTTCACCCGCGCCTTCGGCCTGGCGCCGGGCAAATATCGCCGAAAGACCCAGTAACCAAGGGCAGCGAAAATCAGCAAGATCGGTAAAGACACCAATGGTATAAAACTGCCTAAATGGTGGATGCCGTCGCGCGTCCGCCGGGACGGAGCTTGGCTCACGGGGCTTCGCTCATGGTCCGTAAATCAGCGGCTCTGAACGCCTGACGACAACTCGGTTGGTCGAGCATGGAAGAGAGCAGCGCTTACGGCCAATCTTTCGGAGAACGCCTGAGGGCGCAAGCCACCTCGTTTGTTCGCTCGTTGCGCAACACCAATATCGCCGCAACCGAGGTCCGCGCCGACAATCCGCCACATGGCCTGTCCGCGCCCCTTACGCGCGAAGATGCGTTCTTGGTGGCGGTTATACTGCGGGACTATCCAGTCCATGAGTATTTCGAGGACGGCCGAATTGCGGGAGTAACATCGCTCAGGACCGGTGAGACGGTACTGTACGATGTGAAGCGCAACCCGCAGTTCTATATCAATAATCCATTCCACAGCATTCATTTCTATTTTCCGCGTGTCGCGTTGAACCTGATCGCGGAAGGTGAGGACGCGCAGAAGGTCGAGGAATTGCGGTATCAACCCGGTGCCGGTGTCGACGATCCCATTCTGCGGGCATTGGTCGGCTCTCTGGTGCCGGCTTTCGAGCATCCCGAACAAGCAAGCCGCCTTTTTGTCGAGCATGTCACATTGGCGGTTGGCATTCATGTCGCCAAGACGTATGGGGATGTGCGTTCAGTCGCCACGACCTCGCGCGGCGGATTGGCGCCTTGGCAGATGAAGCGCGCCGAGGACACGCTGGGGGCTAACTTGGAGGGCGACGTCTCTCTGGCCGACCTGGCAAACGATTGCGGCTTGTCGGCAAGTCATTTTTCCCGGGCGTTTCGGCAATCCACCGGCCTCTCGCCACATCGGTGGCTCCTGCAGCGCCGCGTCGACCAGGCAAAAAGTTTGCTCTCCGAGCGCAAAATGTCGCTCTCAGAGATCGCGCTCGCCTGCGGATTCGCCGATCAGAGTCACTTCACGCGCGTCTTTACACGTCTTGTCGGAATTGGTCCTGGTGCCTGGCGTCGAAACCGCGACTAATGTCTATTAGAACGACAAAGATCGTTGTCGTTCGCCGTCGCAGGCAGTATCGTGCGCCCTACAAGAATCCGTACGCCTATTTCAAACAGAGCGCCTTGCCGCGCAAGCTTAACCTTCTAGCCGGCAAAGCAACTCAAGCAGCTGAGACTTGGGATGCAAAAGAGCAGCGGTTACGGGGACAGATTTGGTGAGCGCTTGCGGGCCAAGGCTACCGCGTTCGTTTCGCGTTCACTGCGCAATACCAGTATCGCGGTTACAGAGCTGCGCTCGGACAACCCTGAACATGGCATATCTGCACCGCTTGTTCGTGAAGATGCCTATTTGATCGGCTATCATTTTGTCGACTATCCCATTCACGAATATTTTGAAGACGAGCGCACCACTCCCCTCACCTCTCTCAGAGCCGGCCAGACCACGCTGTACGATCTCAAGCGCAGTCCGCAATTCACCATCAACAAGGCCTGCCACTGCGTTCATTTCTATTTTCCACGTAGTGCACTCAACATCATTGCCGATAACGCAGAGGCGCGGCGCATTCACGAACTTCGCTATCAGCCCGGCGTCGGGGTCGATGATCCCATCATACGCGCGCTGACTTCCTCGCTCGTTCCGGCTTTCGAGCATCCTGATCAAGCCAGCCGTATCTTTGTGGATCACGTCACGCTCGCGGTCGGCATTCACGTGGCCAAGATGTATGGCGGCATGGTTTCGCAAATCCGGCCAACGCGCGGCGGATTGGCACCCTGGCAGTTGAAACGGGCCGAAGAGACGCTCGCCGCTAGTCTTCAGGGCGACATCTCGTTGGCGGATTTGGCAAATGATTGCGGCATATCGGCAAGTCATTTTGCCCGCGCATTTCGGCAATCGACCGGTCTATCACCCCACCAATGGCTTCAGCAGAAACGCGTGGACGAGGCCAAGGTCCTGCTGCGCGAGAGACGGCTGTCACTGTCGGAAATCGCCCTTGCCTGCGGTTTCGCTGATCAAAGCCACTTTACCCGGGTCTTCTCCCGCTTGACCGGTGTCAGCCCCGGCGTGTGGCGCCGAAATCTAGACTAACGTCTTAGATTTCTCATGGTCGAAACGGTCAAAGCCTGCACGAATCTGACAATCGTTTTTCTGCAGGGCGGTGCAAATAGCGGCATCGCTTGCAGAAAGGTCTCACATGACGGACCAAGGCGGCGCCTATGGCCAGCGGCTCGCAGATGCCTTCCAGCTCAAGCGAGCGCCCGCATTCGTGACGCGCTCCCTCCAAAAGTCGAAGATCGCCATCACCGAGATCAAGTGCGATATCGCCAACCACGGCCTCACAGCGCCGATCCCCTATGAGGACGCCTTTCTGATCACGGTGCAGCTTCAGGACTGCCCACAACACGATCTCTTCATCGACAACCGGCAGGTGCCGACCAGCTATTTGCGAGCGGGAAGCGTCAGCATCTACGACTTGCGCTCCAATCCGATCGCCAACGGCATCAGCACCTTTCATTCACTGCATTTCTACGTCCCGCGGGCCGCTCTCGATGTCATCGCCGATATGGAAGGCTGTGGTCGGGTAGACGAATTCGCCAATGAGCCCGGCGTTGGCGTGGAGGATGCCGTGCTCAGCGGACTGGGGACAGCCCTGCTGCCGGCATTCCAGCGCCCCAAGGAAGCCAACCAAGTTTTCATCGACCATCTGGCGATTGCGGCGACGGCGCATACGCTGAAGACCTATGGCGTCGGCAGCTGTGTAATTCCTTGCACGCTCGCGGGTCTGGCGCCATGGCAAGAGCGGCGCGCCAAGGAGGTTCTAAGCTCCCGATTGGACGGCGAGATCTTTGTGTCCGACCTTGCCAGCGAGTGCGGACTTCCCACCGGCGCTTTTCTGCGAGCCTTCCGTCAAACCACCGGGGTCAGCCCATACCGCTGGCTGCTCCAGCATCAGGTCGAGCACGCCAAGTTCCTGCTGCGGAGAAATCGGCAAGCCGATCTGGATGAACTGGCTCTCGCGTGCGGGTTCGCCAGCGAAGCTCACCTGGTGCGCGTATTCAAGGGCGTAACCGGTGTGCATCCCGAGGCATGGAGGCAGGGATAGGACGTCGACGGAGCAGACCAGCGTGCATCGCCGGTAGTCTCCGGGATTCCGTCGAACATTGATGAGCAACAGCCATGCAGCATCTAAGGCAGTCAGACACAGCGGTCGAGTACGAGCCGACGAGCACCGAGCATAGGCCTGTGCCAACAAGCTTCCTCTCGGAATTCATAGCGGCTCTCCTCAACACGAAGCCAAATCCTGACGTCATCCTCCCGAGAACAAGACCTACGTTCAACGAGCATATTCGCTACCTTGCGAGGCTCTGGACGGTCGGCATCGTGCTGATGACCGCGGCAACCTGGGGAATGGTGCGGCTCCAGATTTTCGACCGCCCGGGAACCGCAATACTCGCCTATTTGCTCATCATCATCGTACTTTCGCTGATGGACAGTTTCGTCACTTCCGCGCTCTTCTCGCTGATTGCGGTCGGCTGCCTAAACTACTTCTTCATGGTACCCCTCTATTCCTTCGAGATCACGAGTACGCAGGACGCGGTGGCCCTTGTCGCATTCGTGGTGACGTCGTTTGCGATCACCACGCTCGTCAGGAGAGCACGCCGCTTCGGCGAGGCACAGCACGCACAGGCGCATCTCCTCGACCTGACACCGGACGCCATCCTGGTCGTCGATGTCAATCGCGTCATCACTTACTGGAACCGCGGCGCCGAACGGCTGTTCGGCTGGACCCGGGAGGAAGCGCTCGGCAAGACCGTGCACTTGCTCTTGAAGACCGTCTATCCTGCCCCCTTGCAGGAGATCGTCGAGACCGCCAACCGCGACGGCCGTTGGGAGGGCGAATTGGTGCAGATGACGCGCGACGGCGCCGAGGTCGTGGTTTCCAGCAAATGGACAGTGCGGCGTGACACACGGGGAAACTTGATCGGCACGCTCCAAAGCAATACCGATATCACAGCCCGCAAGCGCGCCGAGGAAGCGCTCTTGAAAAGCCAGGCGGCCTATCTATCGGAAGCGCAGCGATTGAGCCACACCGGCAGTTTCGGCTGGAACGTCACGACCGGCGAACTGACCTGGTCGGCGGAGAGTTTCAGGATATTCGGATTTGATAGCGAAGCAAAACCGACCCTCGAACTCGTCTTCCAGCGCGTCCATCCCGACGACCGTATGCTGGTCCGCACGCAGCTTGAGCGAGCGGCCACCCACGAGGAGCCGCTCGATTTCGAACATCGGCTGCTGATGCCGAATGGCTCAGTGAAGACGCTGCATGTCGTCGCCCGCCCCTCACTGGAGGAACGCGGACATCCGAAGCTGGTCGGCGCCGTCATGGACGTAACTTCGCACAAGGTCGCCTATTCGGCCTTGGAGCAAAGCGAGCAACGCTATCGCCTTCTTTTCAAATTCATGCCGATCTCATTATGGAGGGTTGATGCCGGGGCCGCGTGCGAGATGCTTGATGAACTCAGGGCCGCCGGCGTCACTGACTTCCCGGCGTACCTGGACGCACATCCCGAATGGATAATGAAAGCGATGCACGCATTCAAAACCGAGGAAGTTAACGACGCATGCGTACGTTTGCTGGGCGCCAAAGACGCACAGGACTTGTTGGGACCAATAACCCCATTTTGGCAGCCCAAATACTTGCGGCGCCTTCTCGAGAGCCGATTTCGAAATGAATCATTCTTCGAGGAAAAAATGCAGTTCGTCACACTGGACGGCCGGCTAATCGACGTGCTTTTCACTGCAGTGCGCACCGGTTTCGGCTTCTCAATTTCGGGACTGGTCGATTTGACCGAGCTCGTCAAAGCGCAGGAGACACTTGAGCGATTGCAGATCGAGTTCGCGCATGCCGCCCGGGTCTCGACGCTTGGCGAATTGACCGCCTCGATCGCCCATGAGCTCAACCAGCCGCTCGGAGCGATAGCGACCAATTGCTCGGCGGGTCTCAGATGGCTCAACCGCCCCCAGCCGGATTTGGACGAGGTCCGTACGTTGATCCAACGCAGTCTTTCGGATGCCCGGCGGGCGGCCGACATTATCGCCCGCGTGCGCGAGATGGCCGCGCGCCGCGCGCCCGCGCGCGTGCTCGTATCCCCGCACGCCATTATCCTGGAAGCGCTGCAGTTCCTTCGGCATGAAGTCGAGTGGCGCGGCGTTACCGTGTCACACAGCTTCTTGCCCGCGGCGCCGCATGTGCTGGCGGATCGGACCTTGCTGCATCAGGTCATTGTCAATCTTGCCGTCAACGCCATGCAGGCCATGGCGCAGGTTGGCGCAGCAGAGCGCAGGATCACCGTGCGGACCGCCTCGCTTGACGGCGCGTCGCTGTGCTGCAGCGTCGAGGACAGCGGTCCCGGAATCGAACCGGATCACCAGCCCCGCTTGTTCGAGAGCTTCTTCACGACCAAGGAGGGAGGCATGGGAATGGGATTGTCCATCTGCCGCTCGATCATTGAGGCCCATGGCGGGCGAATCGAAGCCGACAATGGCAGCATCCACGGTGGCGCCCGATTCTCCTTCACGTTGCCGGCGGCGAATGGAACCCTGCAATAGGGTTTCGGTAAGCCGCGAGCATTCAGTACGCAAGGCTGTGGTCCAGAGAAAAAGCAAAACCATTCCAGAGGTGGCAATCCCATCCAATAAGGCGAGCGGCACTTGAGCCATTGTAGCCGCCGACAACCGGTCGAACCCGATCGGTTGTCGGACGCATTAGCTGCAGAGGTGACACATGCCCGACGCCGTCTCGAAACCAGTGCCACACCCCGGCGCGCAGGCCGCCACCCCTCGCTTGTTTGTGCTCGAATTGAATGCCGGCTGCATTCATTCGATGAACGTAGATGGTTCGAACAAGAAGACCATTGTGACTGGCTGCCGGTTTCCGGACGGCATTGTCGTAGATGTCGAAGCGGGCCACATCTACTGGACCAACATGGGCGTTCCAAGCCTGAACGACGGCTCGATCGAGCGCGCTGATCTCGATGGCAGGAACCGCAAGACCATCGTCGCCGAAGGCGACACTCATACCCCCAAGCAGATCATTCTCGACAAGCAAGCCGGCAAACTATACTGGTGCGATCGTGAGGGCATGCGCGTCATGCGGGCCAATCTCGACGGCTCGCAATTGGAGACGCTGATCGAAGCGGGCCACGGCGACGCGGACCGGCGTGACCAGACCCGGTGGTGCGTCGGGCTCACCATCGACCCCAGGCACAACAAGATCTACTGGACGCAGAAGGGCCCAGACAATGGTGGCCAGGGCCGCATCTTCTGCGCCAACGTGGAAATTCCGAAAGGCGAGACGGCCGAGAAGCGTTCCGACGTCAAGGTGTTCTTCGATGGCCTGCCGGAGCCGATCGACCTCGAGCTCGATCTGAAGAGCCGCCTCCTGTACTGGACCGATCGTGGCGACGCGCCGCGTGGCAACGCCGTCAGTCGGGCCTCGATCGACCACAAGCCCGCCGAGCCCGAGATCGTGTTGAATCATCTGATGGAAGCGATCGGCATTGCGCTGGACGTCCCGCACGATCGGATCTTCGTGACCGATTTTGCCGGATCGCTCTACTCGTCTCGACTCGACGGCTCGGCCGAGCGAAATTTCCTCTACGCCCAGGGCAATCTCACCGGCATCGCCTATGCCGAAATCCCCCAGGAGAATTGATATGCCGGAGCACAAGCCCATTCGCCGGGTGGCCATCATAGGAACGGGCGTCATTGGCGCGAGCTGGACCGCCCTCTTCCTTGCGAACGGCCTCGAGGTTGTGGCGACCGACGTTGCCCCGGACGCGGAAGCGGCTCTCAGGCGCTTTGTTGCAACGGCCTGGCCGGCGCTGCAGCGATTAGGCCTTGCGCCCGGCGCAACGCAGAGCAGGCTGACTTTCACCGCAGCACTCGCGAACGCGGTGAGGGACGCTGATCTCGTTCAGGAGAACGGCCCGGAAAAAATCGATTTCAAACGAACGCTGTATAAGCAGCTCGACGAGCTCCTGCCCGCCGATGCGATCATCGCCTCGAGCTCGTCGGGGCTGACCATGAGCGAGATCCAGTCGGCCTGCGAGTTGCATCCAGAGCGCTGCGTGATCGGGCATCCCTTCAATCCGCCTCATCTAGTCCCGCTCGTTGAGATCGTTGGCGGCGTCAGGACTTCAGAGGACACCATACGCCGCGCTGCGGAGTTCTATACGTCCATCGGCAAGCGGACGATCCGTCTCAACAAAGAAGTGCCCGGCCACGTCGCGAACCGACTGCAAGCCGCGCTGGCGCGGGAGGTCTATCACCTTGTTGCTGACGGGGTCGTCAGCGTCGCCGACGTCGACACCGCGTTGAGCTGGGGGCCAGGCCTGCGTTGGGGCATTATGGGCCAAGTGCTTCTCAATCATCTCGGCGGCGGCCAGGGTGGCATCGAGCATTTCTTCAAACAGTTCACCGGTCCGATGACGGCCTGGTGGAAGGTGCTGGGCTCGCCGGAGCTTACCCCTGAGGTTCAGCAAAAGCTGATCGACGGCGTTCACGCCGAAGTCGGTTCACGCTCTATCGACGAGCTGGCTGCGGAGCGCGACGAAATCCTGCTCGGGCTTATCGAAATGCGCAACAAGGCCAGCAAGGCAAATCAGGCAAAGGTCGCCTAATCGCCAAACGTTCGATCGGACCGCACGCGCCTCCAAAACCTCAGTCCTTGGAGGCGAATTCACGACGGCGCGGCGACGAATTCGCACTTCGCCGCTCCCGCTACAACGAAGCAAAAACGTCCCTGGAACGGCAAGCGGCTTCAAGAACGCGGACGGCGCTCCCGGCAAATTCGGCGGCGAGACCAATCAGCGCGCTCGACGCTTCGCTCAGGCTTTCGCGCTTCAAACCGTCCCGCCAAGGAGATTCAACATGGCCACAGCCACTGCAGCCCGCAAACCGGACGCGAAGGCACTGCCAGTGCCGGACGGCGATTTCTACCAACTTGTCGAGCTCCTGAACGCCGACGAGTTGGCGCTTGTCAAGAAGGTGCGGGCCTACATGGATACGAAGGTCAAGCCGATCATCAACAAATATTGGTCCGACGACGCCTTCCCGTTCGAACTGTTGCCGTCATTCAAGGAGCTCGGCATCGGCGGGCTTGGCTACGAAGGCTATGGATGCGCCGGCGGCAGCCAGAAGCAGTTCGGCTTCGTGGCAATGGAGTTGGCACGGGTCGATCCGTCGATCTGTACCTTCTTCGGTGTCCACAGTGGCCTTGCGATGGGCTCGATCTATCTCGACGGTTCCGAAGAGCAGAAGCAGAAATGGCTGCCGCAGATGGCTCGTTTCGAGAAGATCGGCTGCTTCGGCCTGACCGAGCCCTTGATCGGCTCCGGTGCGACCGGCGGCCTGACCACGACCGCGAAGCGCGACGGCGATTCCTGGGTCCTGAACGGCCAGAAGCGCTGGATCGGCAACGCGCCATGGTGCGATCTCTCCATCATCTGGGCCCGCGACCTCGGCGACAACCAGGTGAAGGGCTTTATCGTGGAGAACAAGAGCTCGCCCGGCTTCAGCGTCGAGAAGATCGAACACAAGGTCGCGCTCAAGGTTGTCCAGAACGGCCAGATCACGCTGACGGACGTGCGCGTGCCAGAAGCTAGCCGGCTGCAGGGCGGCAACTCCTTCCGCGACACCGCCCGCGTATTGCGCATGACCCGCTACATGGTCGGGTGGGCATCGACCGGTGCGCAGATGGGCGCATTTGAGAACACCCTCGCCTACACCCAGAGCCGTCTCCAGTTCGGCAAGCCCATCGCCTCGTTCCAGCTGGTGCAGGATCTGCTGGCCAAGATGCTCGGCAACCTTACCGCTTGCCAATGCATGATGCTCCGGCTGGCCCAGCTCGACGACGAAGGCAAGCTCGGCGACCACCATGCGGCGCTGGCCAAAGCCTTCTGCACGGCGAAAGCTCGCGAAACCGTCGCGTGGGGGCGCGAACTTTTGGGCGGCAACGGCATCGTCGCGGACTACAACGTGGCGCGCTTCTTTGCCGACGTCGAGGCGCTCTACTCCTACGAAGGAACCTACCAGATGCAGAATCTGATCGTCGGCAAGGCGATCACCGGCATCAGCGCCTTCATCTAACCGCGCCGCAGAACGGGCGAGAGGTCACGCCCTCCGCCCATCCCGTTCCGGACGAGGAGACAGTAATGGCAGATACGTTGGCGCTGGCGAACGTGCTCTACGGGAAGAAGAACGGCATCGCCTACGTGACCCTCAATCGCCCAAAAGTGCTCAATGCCCTGAACACGCCGACCTGGATCGACCTGCAGAGAGCGTTCGAGGACGCAAAGGCTGACGCATCCGTGCACGGCGTGATCCTCACAGGCGCCGGCGACAAGGCCTTCATCGCCGGGGCCGATATCAGCGAACTCGCCCATGTCGACGCCTATGAGGCGGAGGAATCCAGCCGCTTCGGTCAGGATGTGCTGAACCTGATCGAAAATCTCGGCAAGCCCGTGATCGCGGCGATCAATGGCTTCGCGCTTGGCGGTGGTTGCGAAACGGCGATGGCCTGCACCATCCGGATCGCGGCCGAGCATGCCAAGTTCGGACAACCCGAGGTCAAGCTCGGCCTGTTACCCGGCGGCGGCGGCACGCAACGTTTGCCCCGGCTGGTCGGCAAGGGCCGGGCTCTGCAGCTCATCCTGACCGGGGAAACGATTTCGGCGCAGGAAGCATACCGCATCGGGTTGGTGAACGAGGTTGTGCCGGCGGCCGACGTGATCGCGCGCGCCGAAGCGATCTTGAAGCAGATCGCCGCCAACGCGCCGATCGCCGTGAAATTCTCACTGGAAGCAGCTCACAAGGGCCTCGAGACAAGCCGGAGGGAGGGATTTGCGCTGGAGGCCTCCTATTTCGGCATCTGCGCCGCGACCGAGGACAAGAAGGAAGGCACTGCCGCTTTCCTCGAGAAGCGCGTGCCGCAGTTTCATGGTCGTTGAAGCGCGAGCGGCTGAAAGGCGTGTCATGGCAGTCTCCAAAACATCCGCGAGTCCAAGCGCCGAATTTCAGTTCACCAGTGCCGACGGATTATGCGTAGCCTGCGCGCGCTGGGACAGCCGCGGGCCGACCCGGGGCGTGATCCAGATCGCGCACGGCATGGGCGAACATCTGAGGCGCTACGTCGACACCATCGACGTTCTGGTTTCGATGGGGCTTACAGTCTACGGCAACGATCATCGCGGTCATGGACTCACCGCTCGCTCGGCCGCACAGTTAGGAGATTTTGGCGAAGGCGGCTTCGAGCTGCTGGTGGCGGATATGGTGCGCCTCAGCGAAGTTGCCAGGAACGAGCATCCCGACCTGCCCCTGCTCCTGTTTGGCCACAGCATGGGCTCGTTCGCGGCCCAGCGCTATGCGATCGGTCACGGCCATAAAATCGATGGTCTCATCCTTTCGGGGTCAGGGGCGCTCGACGGGCTGGCGCGACTGGCGAGTTCGGCGCCACCCGGAGCGAACCTGCTCAACGCCGCATTTGAGCCGGCGCGCACGCCGTTCGACTGGCTGAGCCGCGATGAGCTCGTTGTCGACGCGTTCATCGATGACCCCCTGTGTTTTGCGGCCCTGCAGCCGGATTCGCTTGCGTCCTTTCTTGGTTCGGCTCCCACGCTCTGCGATCCCGTTGCCTTGTCAAAGATACGCTGCGACCTACCGGTCTACCTGTTTTCCGGCAGCGAAGATCCCGTCGGCCAACACCTCGATGGCGTCAGACTCCTGGTGGAGCGCTACCGCGCCGCC
Organism: Bradyrhizobium sp. 31Argb; assembly: GCF_043638955.1. Lineage (NCBI taxonomy): Bacteria > Pseudomonadati > Pseudomonadota > Alphaproteobacteria > Hyphomicrobiales > Nitrobacteraceae > Bradyrhizobium > Bradyrhizobium sp. 31Argb. Next base: position 42,990 of record NZ_JBEGDB010000028.1, read on the forward strand.
GGCCTGCACGACATCGCCTTCGATGCCTATCCGGGCGGACGCCACGAGATGCTCAACGAAACCAATCGCCGCGAAGTCCAGACGCGGCTAACCGGATGGATTTCCCGCGTGCTGGACCGCCCGGCCGCCGATGACACCCGTCATTCGATCGCGCACAAACTGTAACGCTGAGGAGACAGCAAATGTCCACTGACAACATTTTCTCGGGACTGAAGGTTGTGGATCTGGCGAGTTTCATCGCCGGCCCGGGAGCCGCCGTCATCCTCTCCGACTTCGGCGCTGACGTCATCAAGGTCGAGCCGCCAAGCGGCGATACCTGGCGCATCGGCTACAAGATCCCGCCGCAGCCGCGTGCCAAGGACAACTATCCCTGGCATCTGAACAATCGCAACAAGCGGAGCCTGACGCTGGATCTGAAATCACCGCACGCGGCTGAGATTCTCGAGCGGCTGGTCAAATGGGCTGACGTGCTGATCGTCAACACCCCTCACCCCGCGCGCAAGCGGTTGAAGCTCAACTATGAGGATGTCACGGCGTGGAATCCCCGCCTGATCTATGCCGACATTACCGGCTATGGTGACAAAGGGCCGGACGCCGACCTGCCCGGATTTGACATCACCGCCTATTGGGCGCGGAGCGGCCTGCTTTCCCTCACCCGCGATGCCGGCGCGCCGCCGACCTTGCCGGTCTCCGGCAGCGGCGATCACGCCACCGCCGTGAGCCTCTACTCGGCTATCGTGACTGCGCTGTACCGACGTGAGCGGACGGGGCAAGGCTCCTACGTGACGACGTCGCTGCTCGCCTCGGGTGTCTGGGCCTGCGGTGTCTCGGTCCAGGCCGCACTGTGTGATGCCCAGTTCTATCCGTTGCACGATCGCAAGAGCCCGCCGAACGCGATCTTCAACGTCTATCAGGCATCCGACGAGGCCTGGTTCCTGATCGTGCTGACGCCTGACAAATGGCCTGCCTTCGCGACCGCTGTCGGCCGCCCCGATCTCTTGTCCGACGCCCGCTTCTCGGATGCCGCAAAGCTGGTGGCAAACGCGGCACAGCTTTCGGCAATCCTCGACGAGGTATTCCGTTCGCAACCGATGTCGCATTGGCACGACGTTTTCGATCACAGCCACATCACTTTCGGTGTGGTCCGGGCGCCTTACGAGGTCGTCAAGGATCCGCAGCTGCACGAGAACGACATCGTCGTTCCGCTCGAGGGCGCTGGCGGCAATCTGACGTTCACCGTCAGCAGTCCGCTGCAGATCCACGGCGTGACGAAGGTCGCGGCCAGGCGCGCGCCGGAGCTCGGCGAGCACAATGCCGATATTCTCAAGGAGTTGGGCTATGACGACAGCCGGATCGAGGGACTGCTCGTCAGCGGCGCCGTGCCACGCCCTCAGGAGCATAAGCCCTCGGCTGCCTAGCGACGGCTATTGATGCTTGACTTCAAGACACTGCGACCGGGCCTTTGCTTTGCCCGCTCGCTGGTCGCGGCCGAATGAAGCCATTCGCGGCTTGAAATCAACCAGCTCAGAAACGTCAGAAACGCCGGGCATCCAGCTCCTCGAACTCCATGCGGCAGGCCACGCTGAACTCGTGCAACAGGTCGATCGCGCCATGCTTCGCCATCTCGCGAAGCTCGACGAAAGTCCGGTCAGGCTCAAGGTAAGTGTCGAGGATCTTCCTCGCGATGTGCTCGCCGCAGTGGACGACGCGTTCACTCGATAGCACCCGCATCCTTCCAAGCTTGCCGTAGAGACCGACCAGGCCCGGTATGTCGGCCTCATCGTGCTGGAGCGCATCGATATAGCATTTCGAGGCTTGCTCGATGAACTCCCGGTAAAGGTCCTGACGGCGGCTCTGCTCATGCGACAGCCATTGCGCGCGAAGCTGGAGCCGCTGGGTCAGCAAGTTCGCGATCAGACTGGTCATCCCGCCGACGGCGGTCCCGGTCAGGGCAGCGAGCGCGGAAATGATCGAGGCGTCCATTGCGATGTCCTCAGCCGGGGACGGGAAGCGGCGCACGGCGCCGCCTGATAAACTCGATGATCACGGCGATGCCGGCATAGACGGCTACGAGCAGCCAAAGCTCCAGGAATTCGCGGTGGACGTCGGACAGGCTGGCGCCGAGCTGGGCGACGTCGACCAGGCCATCGATCGCAAGCGTGCTTGGCAATAGCTGCGACAATAGCCTGACCGGCGCGGGCATCACTTCGGCGGGCCAGGCAAAGCCCGCAAGGAAGAAGAACGGCAGCCCAATCGCTGCGAAGACGAGCTGGACCGCCAGCGGATTGCGGAAGGTCGCAGCGACCACCAGGCCGAGACCTCCGACCGCGAGCGTGAACGGCACCGCGAAGGCCAAAATGGTCGCGACCGAACCGAGGCGTGGAATCCCGTAAAGATATGGCAGGCCAATCAGGTAGGTCGCAACGATCAGCGCGTGGATCGCAAGATAGGCGAGCAGCTTGCCTGCTACGGTCGCGATCGATTCAAAGGCGAGGTCGCTGACGCGCCTTCGCGCCTTGCCGGTCCAGATCACCTGCGCTCCCGGCAAGGTGCCGAGCAAGCCTACGCCGATCAGCAACGTCTGCTGCAGGATCAGCACGAAGGCGGCGGGCAGGATATAGGTGGCGTAACCGCCCTGCGGGTTGAACAGCGGAACCGGAATGAAAGGCATTGGATCGGTCGCCGCGGCCGCAACCGGCGGATCGACGCCGAGCCCGACCAAGCGCACGATCTCGAAATTGGTTCCGAGCGTACGCGACACCGCCATCACCGCGCCGTTCATGCGCTGATACATCAGGAAATAGCTGGCGTCCGCGTAGAGTGCGATCGGTGACGATCGGCCATGCAGCAGGTCCCGCTCGAAATGCTGCGGAATGAGGAGGATCCCGAAAATCGAACGGTCATAGACCTCGCGCTCGGCCGTCGGGACGTCCGGGAGGACCCTGGCCACTGCGACATCGGATGTCGCGTCGACCAGCCTCGCCAGTTCGCGACTGGTCTGGGTGCGGTCCTGATCGACGACCGCGATCGGAACCCTGCGCAGGGCTTCGTTCAGATAGGGCTGCGGGTAGAACAGCGCGTAGACGGCGGCCGCGAGCACTACGACCGAAAATACCGGCCGCAGCGAGAATATCCGGCCGATTTCATTGCGAAAGACGGTGAGGAACATCTTCATGCCGCGCGCTCCGGAATAGATCGGCGCATGATCCTTACCCTTATGGCGGTGAGGCTGATAAGCACGGCAACCAAGCCGGTCAGTACCAGCACCGGCTTCCACGAGAGATCGAGCGGCGTTCCTCGGATGGTCTGGTCGATCCGGGCCATCAAGTACCAGGTGCCCGGCAACAGCTCGCCATAGCCATAAGCGAAAGCGTTCATGCCAAGCCGCGGAAAGCCGATGCCCATGAATCCGAAGGCCGGCGCCGTTAACAGCGTGGCGATGCTCACCGCCGCGGCCACCGGCCGAAGCAAGAGCGCGAGCAGCGCTCCGATGAACTGGCACGCCAGGACGAAGACAATCCCGGCAATCACGAGCACTGCCGGATCGCCTCTCAGCGGCAGCTCCAGGTATTTGAACAGCACGAAATCGGCGATCCCAAGCATCGACAGGAATAGGATCGTATACGGAAGCATCTTTCCAAACATCGCCGGCAAGAGTCCTCCGCCCAAGCGTCGCAATATCGCAAAGCGATGACGTGTCTCGACATCAATGCCGACGGCATAGGCCATCGTGGTCACGACGACGGTCTGCAGCACCGCCGGCAACAGCGCAGCGAGCAGGAAATGCACATAGTTCAGGGTCGAGTTGAACAGCGCATGGGTCTGCAGCGGGATCGGCGTGATCGCGGCCTGCGCCTCCTCCACCGGCTGCCCTTCCGCGGTCCTGAGCGAGATCCGGATCCCCGCGGCGACGGTCGGTATGGCGCTATTGACGCCCCGCAAGACCAGATTGCCGACCGTAAATGTCTGGGTGTTGTAGAAGAGAACGACTTCCGGACGACGGCCGGCGAAGACGTCGCGCTCCAGATTGCGCGGCAGCATCAGGAGGCCGCGGATCTTGCGCGCGACGATCAGATGCCGCCCCTCCGACAGTTCGGCGACATGAAGCACGGTGGCGGTATCGGGCGTGGCATCGACCGCGCGGATGACGGAACGGGAGAGTTCGGACCCGTCGAGATCAAGAACCGCGATCGGCAGCCGCGTGGCAATCCCCGCGCTCAGGATAGCCGTCAACAGCAGCATCAGGCCGAGCGGCACGACGACGGTGAGCATGAGGAGCAGCGGACGCCGCCGCAACCAGGCGAGCTCCCGCCAAAATACGAGCGAAAATCCCGGCTGCTGGTGGTCGCGACGCTGCATCTCAGCGCACCCGCGCTTGCCACGCCGCAATCGCGCTCATGCCTGGCCGCAGCCCGTCAACCGGCTGCAACGGCTTGGCCCGCACCTCGAAGGTCCGAAGGTCGAAGTCGCCGGTCGCGCGCGTTGCCCGCCAAGTCGCGTATTGGCCCTGCACATTGATCATCGTGACGCGCACCGGAATGACCTGCGATTTCAGCGCGGGTACCGTGACCTCGAACTTGTCGTCGATTTTCAGCCCAGCGAGCAAGTCCTCACGAAGGTTGAAGGTGAACCAGAGATCTCCCATGTCGATCAGCGAGAACAGCGGCGCGCCGGCGCTGAAGTTTTCGCCGAGCTCGGCGACGCGGCTGGTGACCTGGCCGGACGCTGGCGCTCGCAACGTCAATTCCGAGACGTCGACCTCGCGCTGGTTCAGGCTCGCCTCGGCCTGCTTCACCTGTGCTGCCGCCAGCGCCTTCTCCTCGTCGCTGGCTCCCTTGGTGGCAAGGTCAAGCGCAGCCTTGGCCGCCTCGCGCCGGCGTGTTGCGGTTTCCAGGTTCCGCGTTGCCTCGTCCACGCGCTGCTGCGGCGTCGAACCGCTGCTGATCAGGCTCGTCTGCCGGTCGAAGACTTCCTTGCTGAGCACGACATCGGCATCGGCCGCGGCGAGATCCGCCTTGCGGGCGGCGATCGTCTCCGGCCGCGTGCTGTAGACCCGATCGAAATCCGCCGTGGCAACCGCAAGGGCCGCGCGTGCGGCAATGAGGGAGGCTTTCAGCTGAGGACTGTCCAGCTCCGCGAGCAAGGCGCCCCGCTGGACCGTGTCGCCCACATCGACGCGGAGGTCAGCGACCCGTCCATTGACGCGGGGGCTAACGTCCACGCGGTTGGCCGAAACCTCGCCTTGCACGGTCAATGGCGGTGGCCGCGTCGCAAACCAGAGAAACGTGCCCAGACCGAGCAGCACACCGGCGAGAACAATCCAACGGACGGCTCTTAGTGCGGTAGATGAAGCGTTCATGTTCCGGTTTTCTGCTTGATGAGGTCGACGGCACGAGGCGCTTCCGCAATCAATCGCGAACTGCGTTGACCGGTCAGATATGACCAGAACCATTGCGTCTGCACCCTGAACCGATTCTGAAGCTGCGGCAGTGCGAGCACATGGAGGACAGCCCACACGATCCACGTCGCAAAGCCACTGGTCCGCAGGCGACCAGTCTCCAGAATCGCAAAATTCTTGCCGACCACCGCCATGTTGCCTTTGCTGCGGTAGAGGAACGGACGGCCATCCTTCCGTCCTTTGACGCGATTAGCGATCAATCGCCCGACAAACCGGCCCTGCTGGATTGCGGCCTGCGCGACGCCGGGCACGGCGTGGCCGTCCTGGGTGAGCGAGCTCGCATCCCCGGCGACGAACACGTCACCCGCCTCCTGGATCTCCATGAAGGGCCCGACCAGAGCCCGCCCGGCCCGGTCGGTCTTGGTGCCGAGCATTTTCACGACCGGCGAGGCTGCTACTCCCGCCGTCCACAGCACGGTCGCGCTGGCAATGCGTTCCCCGCTGGCGATGACGCCTTGCTCGTCGACCGTCTCGACCTTCAGCCCGGTCCTGACCTCGACCCCTAGCCTGGTGAGACGCCGCACGACCTTCTTTGACAGCGGCTCGGCAAAGCTCGGCAGGATACGGCTGCCGCCGTCGAGCAGGATGATCCGGCTGTTCGCCGGATCGATGCTGCGAAAATTGTTGCGTAGCGTGATCGAGACCATCTGCGCGATTGACGCAGCAAGCTCGACGCCGGTCGGGCCGGTTCCAACCAGCACGAACGTCATCTGGCGGGCGCATTCCGTTTCATTTTCGGTAGCCTCGGCCAATTCAAAGGCGCTGAGAATCTTGGTGCGGATGGTTTCGGCGTCATTGAGGCTCTTGAGACCGGGCGCATGCAGCGCGAACTCGTCATGACCGAAATAACTCGGACGCATTCCTGTAGCGACGATGAGATAATCGAAACCGAGCTTGCGGGTGCCAAGTCGTGGATAGATCACTTCGACCACGCGAGCGCTCAGGCTGACGCCGGTAACCTCGGCGAGCACCACGTTGAGATTTTTCTGCTTGGCCTCGAGCTGACGGATCGGCGTCGCGATCTCGGAAGGCGCCAGGACCGCGGTTGCGACCTGGTAGAGGAGCGGCTGAAAGATGTGATGATTCCGCCGATCGATCAGGATGACTTCGACGTCGGCCTTCCTCAACGCGCGCGCCGCCGCAATCCCGGCAAATCCGCCGCCGATGATCACCACACGCTTCCGCGTCAGTGAGGATGATGCGGACGCCGATCCCCTCTCGCGCGGACGTTTCTCGGTCACAACGGTGGTCATCGGCGTATCTGACGATCTCTTGCTGAAGCCCGCCTACGGACCCAAGGGGCATAGAGCGGCCTGCCAGGCCGTTCTTGAACGGGGTTGCGAAGCCTAGCATTACAGTTGTAATTGACTGAGGATTCTGAATCCATGGGCAACCATGATTCGAAGATCGTGGACGCAGGCA
>NZ_JBEGDB010000290.1:0-10114 GCF_043638955.1 Bradyrhizobium sp. 31Argb
GGATTTGTTGGGCATACGTTCTCCGTTAGAGAACTGTCCCTAATTTCCCGTGTCTCACTTTTGGGGGGCACTCCAATGCTGTAACACCGGCAGCATAGCATTGGCTTCTGAACTGGCCCGCGCCGGTGGCATGGCCGGACTGTATTTCGGCCGATACCACCCATATATAGGGCCATGAAACCCTGCCGCCAAGGGCGCCCCTGCCCCTCTGCCCACGAGCTTTATTCGCATGCTGAATGACATCTACAACAAGCGGATCATCGAACTGGCCGGGAATATTCCGCGTCTCGGACGCCTTCCCGACCCCGATGCCAGCGCCACCGCGCATTCGAAACTCTGCGGCTCGACCGTGAAGGTCGACCTCAAGATGGACGGCCCCGTCGTCACCGACTTCGCCCATGACGTCAAAGCCTGCGCGCTGGGGCAGGCCTCCTCCTCGATCATGGCAAGTCACGTGGTGGGCTCGACCGCCGATGAACTGCGCGACTTGCGCGAGACCGTGCGCAAGATGCTCAAGGAAAACGGCAAGCCCCCGGAAGACGGCAAATGGGCCGAGATCGCCCTGCTCGAGCCGGTGCGCGACTACAAGGCCCGCCACGCCTCCACCATGCTGACGTTTGATGCCGTGGTTGATGCGATCGGCCAGATCGAGGCGAAGGCCAAGCAGCCGGCGTAGGCCGCGCCCGTCCCCTCCCGTCATTGCGAGCGGAGCGAAGCAATGACGGGGAAAATGACGGCGTCACTTCGCCGGCTGGACCGGGGGCGGCGTGGCGGTGCTGCCGGTGGGAACCAGGGCTTCCGCGGTCTTGGTCGATGTCGACCTCGCGGGGTGTGCCGTCGTCTCGCCGTCAGCCACGCTCGTGGCGAAACGGTCCTGCGTCGCTTTCGACTTCGCCTCCGCGACCGGGACGGTGGCCGCATTATCCTGCGGCGGCAACACGTCGGCGACCTGCTCGGTGGTGGCGAGATTGGTCAGCCGCAACTCGTCGCGCGACAGTTCGTGCAGTTCTTCCCAGGGGGGAACGCTCAGCGCCAGCGACAACAGGTCGCCTGCGCCGCCCATGTCGAAAGTGTACTTCGCGAGCCGGCCGATATCGCGCTCCACGATCATCATGTCCTGCGCGGTGTAGTTCGCGGCGCGCGCATCGTCGGCGCGGTCGCCCATCCAGATCTGGTGAACGCGGACATGCGCGTCTTCCGGCACGTAACGGGTCTTGCCGGACAACAGCAGGAACACGCACATCGACTCGCAATAGGCTTCCGGCCTGACGCTGGCGCGCTGGCCCTGCGACGTCTGGTTGATGACGGTCGTACCGACGGTGGTCAATGCGCCCAGGCCGCGGAAGCGGCGGCCGAGGGTGATGGCGTCGTTGACTGAGCCGCCGCTGGAATCGAGCACGATGGTGGCGCCGCCGAGCTGGCGGCCGCGGGCGAACTCATCGAAGTCGCGCGGGCTGTCGGCGGTGATGATGCCGACGGCGGACACCCAACCCCTGCAATTGGGCTCGCAGGCCACCCAACTGAACCGCATCGGTGTCTTGCGTTGTTCCAGGCTGGCGCCGGCGCGGGCCGAATTGCCCAGCGTCGTGACCGAGCCAGGTAGTGTGATGCAAAAGGCGGCGGCGCCGAGGAGTGCCAGACCGCGAAGACGAAGCGACGTCACGAGCCTCAATTTGGTTCCTTCCCCCAAGCCCCATGGATGAGCGGTGGCAACGGCCCCATCGCAACGTGACAAGATGGTGTCATCGAAGCATTATCAAAACGGTAACCGTACTGACCTGTGCCGTCCATAGGACCTTCGCTGCAGCGCCGCCCGTGCGGTGCGATAGTTGCGAACTGTGGCGTAAATATCTGCGAGAACTGAGTTCCTTGCTTGGGAACCCCCGCAACACGACGTAAGTTTGCGGTATGACGCCCATGGAACATCGAACGTCACATCAGTTTCAATGCACGGACTGTGCCAGCGCAGCCCGGCGGTTGCCGCGCAATCTCGGTCGCGCGCTGATCTGGATCTACCGGCATACGCTGTCGCCCCTGGTCGGCTACAACTGCCGGCATCTGCCGACCTGCTCGGTCTATGGCGACGAGGCGATCGAGCGCTTTGGGCTGTGGGCCGGTGGCTGGATGACGCTGGCGCGGCTATTGCGCTGCCATCCCTTCGGCACGTCGGGCATCGACAATGTGCCGGAACAGGCGCCGCCCGGCGCGCGCTGGTATCTGCCGTGGCGCTACGGCCGCTGGCGCGGTGTCAACTCGCCGTAGAGGATCGCCCTCTCCGCTGCGTGCTTTCACGCCATGCATGCATCGCTGGCGTGCGGGAACTGTGGCGGCAGTGCGGCATTGACTTCTTGCGTCCGCAGGGAGGACACCAATAATGCGCTGGAAAATCAGCCGCCACGGTCACGACCCGCGCCAGATAGATTTGCTGGCGATCATCGCCCTGATCATTTTGATCGTTTCCGGGTACCTCTATTTCACCCACAAGCCGAACACGCCTGACAACAGCGCCTTCATCGTGCCGAGCCAGAGCGTGCACTGGTGACGCGGCGCGGGTGAATTGGAGCTGTTCACGCAGCCTCGAGCGCCTTGGCAGCTTCGCCTTCGTACACGGGCGTCGCTATCCCGGCCTGTCGGGCTTTGATCTGCAGGGCCAGGATGCGAGAGTAAAATCGCGCGACTCCAACTCCACCGCTGTGAAACCACAACCCTTTCTGTTGCGTGGGCTTCCACATGTTCCGCAGCTCACCCTGCCACGGGCCGGGATCGCGGCGCGTGCCTGAGCCAAAACCCCACAGCGGGCCGACCCTTTTTGCAGTCTCCGGCGTCAGGATGGGTTCGAACGAGCCGCGCTCGTAGCCGGTTGCGTAGAAGATGATGTCGGCGGGAAGTTCGCTCCCGTCGCTGAGAACCACGCTTTCTTCGCGAAGCGCCGTGATGCCGACACCACTTCTCAGCTTTATGCTGCCGTTCGCGACCAGCTCCGATGCACCGACATCGATGTAGTAGCCACCGGGATCGCGCAGGACCTGAGGAAACACGCCGCTCTCGTCCTCACCGAAGGTCAATCGAAAGCCGGCGCTCTCCAGTCGCCGGTAGAAGGCCGCGTCTTTCTCCTTCACGTGCTTCACCAGCTTCTGGTGCATGCCCACCAGAATGCGCAAAGGGGTTGCGGCGAACAACAAGTCCGCCAGGTCGATCGTTATACCCTGCGCCTTCGGCTCGCTGCCGTAGAGCCTTGCAAATCCTTCGAGCAACGTCTCCAACCTCATCACGATGGTCGGACTGCGCTAAATCATCGTGACATCAGCGCCACCAGCGAAAAGATCCGCAGCAATATCGTGCGCCGTGGTGCCTGATCCGACCACGACGCACCGGCAGTCCCTGTGATGAGGGTTGCTACGATACAAGCTCGCATGTTGTTGCGGTCCCTTGAACCGTTCCTTTCCAGGTACGTCCGGGATCGTCGGAGTCCCGAATAGTCCGGTAGCGAGCACAAGCTGCTCCGGGTTGAGCTCGATCGCGCGGTCGCGGCGTTTGACCTGGACGCGCCATTTCCCTCGCGCATCATCGTATTCGGCCCCTACGCATTCTGCCCCGGTCATCACGTCGAGTTGCATCACCGACTGATACGCATCCAGCCAGTCGGCGAAGCGCTCCTTCGAGGGATGCAGCGGCCAGTCGTCGGGGTAGGAGAATCCCGGCATCTGATCAAAGTATGAGGGAGTGTGCAGCGACAACGAATCGTGACGATTTCGCCAGGTATCGGACGGTCGCTCGCGGCGATCGATGATCAGCGTCGGCACATCAAGCTTTCGGAGCTGCACGCCCAATCCAAGCCCGCTGTGTCCGGCTCCAACAATCACGCAGTATGGCTGCTTCGTCGAAGCGGAAATATCGCTGAATCGCTTTTCCGGATGCGCATCTCCGCCATGGCTGACATGGTCGAGGCCTGGCGCTTCTTCGAGGCCTTTGAGCTCCGCCATCGACGTGAGCAATGTCCAGACCTTGCCCTCTCTCAAGCGAATGACTGCTTTGCAGCGAGCGACCTTCGTCTCGAATTCGACGATCCCTTCCACGATGCCATCTTCGAGACGCGCGGGCCTTGTTTGCCGCCATGCCGTGGGTGCCGCACGCGCAAGGCACGCATCCAACATCTGTCGGATTTCGTGATGACCTTCGGCGGTGCGCACGTTCCAGGTGAATGCCAGCAGGTCACGCCAGAATGCGTCCGGATGGAACAGGATCAGCAGCGCATCAATGTCTTTCGCCGCTGCAGCGACATTAAAGAAGCCCAGCCATTTGTTGAATCGGTCGTCGACATCGGCAGCGATCATATCAATCCCTCGGAACTTGAGTGACAGATCACGAACCTGACGAGGCGCGGCTACGAATGGATTACAGGACGCGCGGTCGATCCAGCCAGTGCGTTACGATCGCAACATTCACTTGATGTTGAAGCAAGACCGGAATCTGAAGCGTTTTCGAGCGAAGCGGGGCTCTGGATTCTTGTTTTGACGCGTTTTCTTCACGCGAACCGGTATCCACTTCGCTCGAAAACGCTTCAGCGCCCAAACCAGAAGAAACCGCCGGGCTGCGAACTGAAGAACGGTGCCGGCTGCCGCGGCGCCCTGGGACGCGGCGGCGGCGCTGGTTTGGGGGCTGGCGCATCCTGGGCCACAGCATCGGCGGTGCCGAAGCCGTCACCCGGCAATTGCACGGCAAGCAGCAGGTTGGTTTCATGCGTGCGCCAGCGATAGCCGATGCCGAAATCGATCGGCTGCGCGCGGTGGAACAGCTCGGCATAGGATTCCTGGTAGCGGCCCGGGAATTCGGCGATCGGGCCGGCATAGCGGCCGAACGGGAAGAAGCGCCAGCGACTGTGGTTGAAATAGACCAGCGGAATCCCGGAATCGTCCTGGATGATGGTGGCGCTGTTCTTGAGGATGAAGTCACGCACAACAGTGAAATTGCCGGCGTGCATGAGATAGGACGCGCTCTTGATCAGGCTGTTGCCGGGCGCAAGCGTCTCGCAGAATTTCAGGAAGCCGCTCGCCTTGACGCCGGAATTGGAGAGATCGGTCGAGAAGTAATAGAGCGTGCGCTCGACGCCATCATTGCCGGCGAAGGTGATGCGTGCGCCGCGCACCGCGCCCTTCCCTGCCCCTTCCGTGCCGACGATGCCGTTCTCGTCGAGCACAACCGGCGCGACGGTGCGGATGGTCTTGCCCGAGCGCACCAGGAATACATAGAGGATCGGCAGGGTGCCGCTGATCTCGCCCGCGTGCAGGTCGACCTTCATCTTCTTGGTGATGAAGAAGGAGAAGCTCAGGACCGAAGACAGCGAGCGCTCGACATTGTAGAGCGCAGCACCGATGTCGCCGCGCGGCAGTCTTGTCAGGTCGGGTACCGAGCCGGTCGGCTCGAGCGCGCTGAGCACATAGGTCGTCGCGTTGGAATAGAAGGCGTCGGCGTAGATGAAGTCGGGCCCGGAGAACATGTAGAACATGGTCGGCCGCGGCGCCGCGAGATTGGCCTCCGCCCAGGCGCGGATCTTCGACAACTGGCGCTGCTCGAGCTGCGCAAAGGCCTGGTCGAAGAATCGGGCGTGCTGTTGCCAGGCCGGGTCCCGGGTCAGCGGGACCAGCGGAGAGTCCGCTGACGGCATCATCCCGGCAAGGAAGCGCGCGGTATCGTCCGCGGTCACGGTGTCGGCGGCACACGCCGGCAGCGCCGCGAGCATGATGGCGAAAGCGAGCGCGACAACTTTCAATGGCAGGAACATCCTCATTCGCGACCCGATGCTCCGGCGGCCGCCGGGCGCGCCGCCCCTTTGCGGAAAACGGCGTAGATCAAAAGGCCGGAAAGCATGATCAACGTACCGAGCGCCGACTGCAGCGGACGGTCGGTCAACAGATAGTACATCATGAAACCGGTCACGAGCAGGAAAACCGCAGGGGTGACCGGGTATCCCCAGGCGCGGTAAGGCCGCGGCAGGTCGGGACGGGTGATGCGCAGCTTGATCACGGCGAGCACCGTGAAGAACGAGCAGAACAGGAGCGCGAACTGGATGAAGTCGAGCACCGCCTCGAAGCTGCGCGTGAACAGCATCAACGTCGCCACCGCAAGCTGGAACAGGATCGCATAGGCCGGCGCGCCGCTGGTCGAGTGGCGCGCGAAGATCCGCAGTGCGGGGATGTCCTCGCCCATGGTCATCATCACGCGCGGGCCGATCCACATCATCGCGCTGATCGAGGAGATCAGCCCGACACAGATCATCGCGCCGACGATGCGGCCGCCGAGCTCGCCGAAGATATAGCTGCCGGAGATCCGGGCGACGTCGATCTGGCCGGCAAGCTGGTCGATCGGCGCGGTGTGCAGGAACACCGCGTTCAGGGCGACATAGAGCACGAGCACGATCAGCGTCCCGGACAGCATCGCACGCGGCAAATTGCGCTCCGGCAGGTGCATCTCGCCGATGATGTAGGTCGCCGCGTTCCAGCCGGAGAACGAATACATCACGAACACCAGGCTGATCGCGAACGGCGCGCTGACGATATGGGAAAGATCAGCCGAAGTCGGCGCGAACGAGATCGGCTGCGGCGTCGCGATCAAGTATCCGGCGACCAGAAACGCGACGATCAGCACCACCTTCAGGATGGTCGAGACCAATTGGAAGGTCGAGGAGTGCCTGACTCCGGTAAGCTGGATGATCGACACCAGCCACACCACGCCGAGCGCGAGCACAAGCGGCGGCGCGTCCGGCAAGACCGACTTGCCGTATTCGCCGAACGCCATGGCGGCGAGCGCGACCGGCGCGGCGAAGCCGACGGTCGCCGACACCCAGCCGGCGACGAATCCGAACGCCGGGTGATAGGCGCGGCTCAGGAAATTGTACTCGCCGCTCGAGCGCGGAAACATCGCGCCGAGCTCGCCATAGGAAAATACGCCGCACAGCGCGACGATGCCGCCGACGGTCCACAGCAGGAGGATCGAGAAGCCTGACGGAATGTCCTTGACCTGGAAGCCGAGGCTGGTGAAAACGCCGACGCCCACCATGTCGGCGACCACGATGGCCGTGGCCACGAGGACCGAAACGGTCGACCCGCTGCCGGGGAGCGAACCGGACCATGCCGCGCTGCCCGTGTGTGATGCCGCCATATCGGACCGTACCTTCAGCGCCACGCGCTTCGACGATTCCCATCGTGCAGGCGGAAAACGGCCAATTCAAGCAACGTTAACAAGCATCTAACTCTAGCCAAGATTTGGGTATCATAATACCCCATTGTTGCCTTCAAAGGGCCGGCCTTTGTGTAAACACGAGAGGCGACCCACAATCGCGACACGATTGGATGGTCTTCTTGCTACTTCCGGATGGGGAAATTTTCCGGAAGCTTAACGTCACCTAAACACCGGTGCGCTCAGATTCGGCGTTTGCCGGGAGTTCGGGGTAGCGGGTGGATGATCGGGGCAGCGAACCCAACATTCCAGAAGTGTGATCGCGCGGACCGGGCAATGTCCCCTGCCGCGCGGTCGCGCTGGCCGAGGTCGCCGTGGCGCTGGATCGTGACCGCCTCCCTGCTTCTGCCGCTCGCGACCGTGCTGGCTCAATGCGGCAGAGCGCCCAGCGCTTCGGCGCTTGCGGCGAACACGCACGCGGTTGCGAGCGACACGTTTGTGGATCGCTTCCCGGCACCATCGTTCAAGGAACGCTTCCCGACCGAGCAGGAAAGGCTCGTGCAGCGCCAGGCCGCCGCGCCGACGCCGGCATCCGAGCCGCAGCGTCCCGCGCCGGTCCGGACGGCCTCGCTGACGCCCACGCTCAATCTGCCGAAGCCGAGCGAGCGCGAGGAACTGACCACGCTGGTCAGCATGAGATCCTCCGCCTTCCCCTATTTCGGCAACAACCCGCGCTCGGATGCGCCGTTCCTCAATGTCACGAACGGCAGCCGCAAGGGCCATCGCAGCTATTCGGGCCGCGTCTATTGGCAGGACGAGACCTACAATGACAGCCGCGTCCTGATGCACGTGCCTGAGAATTTCGACGTCGGTAAGCCGGGCGTGATCGTGGTATTCTTCCACGGCAATGGCGCAACCCTCGAGCGCGACGTGCGCGACCGCCAATTGGTGCCGCAGCAGATATCGGACTCCGGCGTCAACGCGGTGCTGCTGGCGCCGCAGATGGCGGTCGATGCCGCCGATTCAAGCGCCGGAAAATTCTGGCAGCCGGGCGGCTTCAAGCGTTTCCTCGACGAATCCACCTCCCACCTCGCCCGCCTCTACGGCGATCCCAAATCGGCGGCAGCCTTCGCCAACATGCCCGTCGTGATCGTCGGCTATAGCGGCGGCTTCCTGCCGACCGCCTGGAGCCTCGATGTCGGTGGCGCAACCGGCCGCGTGCGCGGCGTGGTGCTGCTGGATGCGGTCTATGGCGAACTCGACAAGTTCGCCTCCTGGATCGAGAATAACCGCAGCGGTTTCTTCGTGAGTTCGTACACCCGCTACACCAAGCGGCATGATCAGGAACTGATGACGATGCTCAGGAACAAGGGCATCCGCGTCCGCGAGAGCATGGACGGGCCGTTGCAGCCCGGTAGCGTCGCGTTCGTGCAGACCCCCGACGGCGTCACCCATCGCGATTACGTCACGCTGGCCTGGACCCAGCACCCGGTGAAAGAAGTGCTGGTGAAGATGGCGGGAACCGCACCGCTCGCGCGGATCGCAAGCGCTCCTCCATCGGCAGGCCGTTAGAGCTTACGCCGCCGCCGCCCGGCGGGGCTTTGTCAGCACGAT
This sequence comes from Bradyrhizobium sp. 31Argb, assembly GCF_043638955.1. Lineage (NCBI taxonomy): Bacteria > Pseudomonadati > Pseudomonadota > Alphaproteobacteria > Hyphomicrobiales > Nitrobacteraceae > Bradyrhizobium > Bradyrhizobium sp. 31Argb. The sequence goes on from NZ_JBEGDB010000290.1 coordinate 8,791, forward strand.
GGTCGCAACCGCGAGCGCGAGGAAAGCCGCGCAGACGTAGCCTGCGCCGTGGAACCAGCCGTGCGCAAACAGCACGCTGCCGATCGCGGAACCAATCGCCTGCCCGATATAGAGCACGGAGGTGTTGAGTGATACCGACGCCGATGCAAGCGCCGGCGCCGCCGCAACCAGCCGCACCTGCTGCATCGAATTGGCGGAGGCAAAGCCGAGCCCCCAGATCGCAACCGAGCCGGCCATCAGTGCATAGACGCCCGCGCTCAGCGCCCATCCGGTCACGCCGGTCAGCATCAGCAAGGTGAACAGCACCGATGTCCGATACGGCCCCCAGGAGTCGACGATGCGGGTCGCGATCACGACGCCGATGAAGCCGCAGACACCGTAAAGGCCGAAGACAAGCCCGACGGCATTGCTCCCGGCTCCGGTCAATCCCGTAAGCAGCGGCCCCATGAAGGTGAAGACCACGAATTGGCCCGCCATCTGCAGCGTCGTGATCGCCAGGAGCACGAGCACCATCCGGTTGCGGCCGAGTTCGATCCAGGTCTTCAGATCGACGGGCGCCCCGAGCAATCCGCGCGGCAATCGCAACAACAGCAGCGCGCAGCTCACGCAGCCGACCAGCGCGATGCCGCCATAGGCGACGCGAAAGCCGTAATGGCTTGCGATGAAGGTGATCAGCGGCAATCCGACCGCAGCCGCGAGCGACCAGCCGAGGAAGATATAGGCGATGGCCGAGCCGCGCCGCTCGACCGGCACGATCAGCGCGCCGGTGCCGGCCGCCTGCGGTGTATAGAGCGCGCCGATCGCCAGCATGACGAGGCGAATGACCAGAAGGCTCACGTAATCAGGCGCCAGGGCAGAGGCGAGATTGGTGACCGTGAGCACCGCGAGCGTGACACCGAGCAAGGTGCGGCGATCGATGCGGCTGGTGAGCCATGCCGTGAGCGGCGAGCCGATGCACAAGACCATCGCACCGAAGGTAATCAGGAGCGCCGCGGCGTGGATCGAGACGTCCAGCGCGCCGGATAGTTCCGGAAGCATCCCCGCCGGCGCCAGCACGGAGCAGCCGGTGACGATATTTCCCAGCATCAGGGAGGTGGGCGCAAAGCGACGTGTGGCGGGCATCATTTTCATGCAAATGCATGTAAACCAGCCGGGCGAGGAAGGAAAGGGCCAGCGGGTGTTTCGATCAGATTGAATCGGCTGCGGGTTGGCTTCACCTCCCCCGCAAGCGTAGGGGAATCGCATATGGCCTTAGGCCGTGTGGACTCTTGGGATTCTCAAATCAGATTGAACGTGATTCAAGGCTTTCTTTTAGGAGGAAGCC
>NZ_JBEGDB010000291.1:0-10093 GCF_043638955.1 Bradyrhizobium sp. 31Argb
GTCCGCCTCAACGCCAAAGCACGCGAGGCGCGTGCCGCTTACGCCAATGCAACTTGACAATCCAGATAGTCGCTCATTCCCCCGCACCTCGCGGCGCGTCCCTGGAACTCAGGTAGCATGCGGTTTCCCGGCGGGTGGCAAAAATCCGGCGGAAGGCGGCTGATCGCTCAGCTTTCGCGGCGCCACTGTGGCGCTGTCGCAACGATTGCGCGGCGATACGTCTCACTCCGCGCACGGAATCAGGCGTTCGGCGAGGGCTCGCCGGGCACGGTCAGGAGCTGCGAGCGACGGATTCGCTCGCGGTGGGCGGTGTAAAGGCCGGACGCGACGATGAAGGCAGCGCCGGTGATAGTCCAGACACCAGGCACCTCGCCGAAGATGAAGTAGCCGAGCAGACTGACCCAGAGCAATTGCGTGTAGGAGAACGGCGCCAGCACCGAGGCATCGGCATAGCGGAAAGCCAGCACCACGATCCACTGGCCGGCGGTCGAGGCCACACCGACCAGGATGCCGAGAAGAATGTCGTGCCAAGTGGGCGTGACCCAGGCGAACGGCACCATGACGGTCATGATCGCGAAGCCCGTGATCGCGGAATAGGTCATGGTGGTGATGGCTGCATCGCGGCCGCTGATCATGCGCGTCATGATCAAGGTCGAGGCCCAGCAGAACGCCGACAGCAGCGGGAAGAAGGCGGCGGCGTGGAACGCGCTGGTGCCGGGACGCAGGATGATGAGGACGCCGATGAGGCCGAGCGCCGTCGCGATCCAGCGCCGCAGGCCGACCTTCTCGCCCAGGAAAACGATCGACAGCGCCGTGACGAACAGCGGCGACACGAAGCCGGTGGCGGAGGCTTCCGCGATCGGAAGGAAGCCTAAGCCGGAGATGAAGAACAGCGACGAGCCGAGCAGCGTCGCGCCGCGGAGGAACTGCAAGCCGACCCGGCCGGTTCGCAGCGCAAACAGCGGCGAGCCCGGCAGCATCGCCGGCGACATGATCAGCGCGAACACCAAGAAGCGGATCCACGTGATCTCGATCGAGGGCAGCGTCGCCGACAGATATTTCGAGGTGACGTCGGACGTGCCGAGGAAAATCGTCGACAGCAGGATCAGCGCGATGCCTTTGAACGGCCGGTCGGCGCGCGCGGGAGCTTTGCGGGAGACGGATTTCTTCGCAGGCGAAGATTTCTTTACAGGCAATGGCAATGGTGCGCTGTCCAGCCTGGCGGCTGCGGGCGGTGTCACGGCAATCTCGGAGGCACAAATAAGCGAATCTGCGAGCCTCTAAAAAACGCCAAATGGCGGCGCGCGACAAGGTCCGAAAACAGGACGCCGATATGCGCGAATGTGCGCGGCAGCACGCCACGCGGTTGCAACACTTTGTTAAGAATCGTGTTCGCTATGACTAAAGCATCGGCAGGCTTCGTGGCTTGGCGCCACGCGGAAAAGCCCTGTCCAAAGCTTCGATCTCGCTGGCACTGAGCACGGGGTCGCCGGCCGCCGCGTTCTCGGCGGCGTGCTCCGCGCTCGATGCTTTGGGGATCGCAAACACGGAAGCCGCGCGCGTGAGGAAAGCCAGCGCGACCTGTCGCGGCGTGGCGTTGTGCGCCTCGGCGATCTTCTGCAGCACGTCGCCGCCTTTGCTCCGCGGCGAGGGAAAATCATTGTGGCCGAACGGCGAGTAGGCGACGACGGCGACGCCATGCTTCTCGCACCAGGGGATCACCGCGTGCTCGATCGCGCGCTCCTGCAAGTGATAGAGCACCTGGTTGCAGGCGATCCTGCCCTTATCAGAAACTTCGAGGATCTCGCCCAGATCATCGGCGTCGAAATTGCTGACGCCCCAGGACCGTATTTTTCCGGAGGCGACCAGTTCCTCGAACGCGGCGACAGTGTCTTCCAGCGGATAGGATCCGCGCCAGTGCAGGAGATAGCAGTCGAGGTGGTCGGTCTTCAGCCGCTTCAGCGAGCGCTCGCAGGCGGTGATGGTGCCGCGGCGCGAGGCGTTGCTGGGCAGCACTTTTGAAACCAGGAACAGTTCGTCGCGCCGGCCTTCGATCGCATCCGCGATCACCAGTTCGGCATCGCCATACATTTCCGCGGTGTCGATGTGGGTCATGCCGAGCTCGATGCCACGGCGTAGCGCCGCGACCGCCGCCTTGCGATCGCCGCGGTCGAGATACCAGGTGCCCTGCCCGATCACGGAGACGTCGGGGCCATGGTGGCCAAATTTTTTCGTGCGCATGATCGCCTCGCTCGTCGGGGAAACCAACCCTAGACGATTGGTGAGGCGATGTCGCGGCAATACACCCTGTCGTCCCGGGCTTGACCCGGGACCCATAACCCCAAATGCCTGTTGTCGCAAACGATGCCGGCCCAGCGGAGCGTAACCACAACCGCCTGTGGTTATGGGTCCCGGGTCAAGCCCGGGACGACAGCGGAGTTTGTGGCACGCACATCATATCACGGCAGAATCGCGCACGCCTTCAGACGTTGAGGTTCATCCAGACCGCCTTGGGCTCGGTGAAATTGTCGATCGCGGCGGTGCCGTGCTCGCGGCCGAGGCCGGAATCGCGCTCGCCGCCCCAGGGCAGCCGCACATCCGTGTAGCCATAGGTGTTGATCCACACCGTGCCGGCCCGCGCGCGCTTGGCAAAGCGCTGCACGCGGCCCATGTCGCCGCTCCAGACGCCGGCGGCAAGGCTGTAGGCGGTGCCGTTGGCGATCCTCAGCGCATCCGCCTCGTCCTTGAACTTGATCACGCTGACGACGGGACCGAAAATCTCCTCCTGCGAGATCCGCATCTCGTGCTTCACATTGGCGAACACGGCCGGGCTGATGAAATAGCCGCGATCGCCGACATGCTCGCCACCGGTCACCAGCAGCGCGCCTTCCTGCTTGCCGATGTCGACGTAATCGAGAATGGTCTTCATCTGCTTCTCGGAAATCACCGGTCCGAGCGTCGTGGCGCGGTCCTGGGGATCGCCGATGCGCAATGCGCTTGCGCGTGCGGCCAAGCGCTCGACCACCTCGTCATAGACGCTCTCCTGCACCAGCACGCGCGAGCCGGCCGAGCAGACCTGTCCGGCGTTGAAGAAGATGCCGGCGGCCGCAGCCTTCGCGGCGGCATCGAGATTCGCGTCCTCGAAGATGACGTTGGCCGACTTGCCGCCGAGCTCCAGCGACACGCGTTTGAAATTGCCGGCGGCGCCGCGCATGATTCCGCGCCCCACACCGGGCGAGCCGGTGAACGTGACCTTGTCGACGTCAGGGTGATTGACCAGCGCCTCGCCGGCGATGCGGCCCGGCCCGGTGACGATGTTGAGCACGCCGCGCGGCAGGCCGGCTTCGAGCGCGAGCTCGCCGATCCGCAGCGCCGATAGCGAGGTCAGCTCGGCCGGCTTCATGACGATTGTGCAGCCGCACGCCAGCGCCGGCGCGAGCTTCCACATGCCGATCATCAGCGGAAAATTCCAGGGCACGATCGCCGCGACCACGCCAACCGGCTCGCGGACCGTGTAGGTCAGCGCATCGTCGCGGGTGCTCACCACGTCGCCGCCGATCTTGTCGGCCCATCCGGCGTAATAGGTCAGCGTATCGATCGCCGCCGGAAAATCCTGCCGCAGCACCGCCGCGATCGGCTTGCCGGCATCGAGGCTCTCGAGCTCGATGATCTCGTCGGCATGCTGCTTCAAGAGCTCGGCCCATTTCAAGAGGATGTGGCCGCGTTCGGCGGCGCGCATGGTCCGCCATGGTCCCTCAAAGGCACGGCGCGCGGCGGCAACAGCGCGGTCGACGTCGGCGGCACCGCCTTCCGCGATCGTCGCGATCACTTCCTCGGTCGCGGGATTGAGGGACTTGAATGTGCGTCCGGAGATGGCCGGGACGCGGGCGCCGTCGATCAGCAGCTGCTCGTCCCTGGCAGCGGAACGGCCGAAGGCCTCCCGCGCATAGTCATATGCAATTGACATCATATTTCCTCCTGTCTGGTATACCAAACCTAAGAGGAGATATCCCGCAGTAAATATGATATTTTCTGCCTATGGCTGACGATAATATGAATTTCACTTCATATTGAGAAGATAGGTCGATGCTGCACATCGAGATCGAAACCATCTGGCGATTTCACCGCGAAGGCAGCCCGCAGACGGCTGTGGTGATCCTCGGCATCCTCAACGAGATCCGCAAAACCGGGAAAATCTCGAGCGCAGCCATCGATGCGCATCTCTCCTATCGCCACGTCTGGAACCTGATCGACCAATGGTCGGAGTTCTTCGGCGTGCCGCTGGTGGAGACCCAGCGCGGCAAGGGCTCGCGGCTGACGCCGTTCGGCGAGAAGCTGGTCTGGGCCGGCGAGCGCATGCAGGCTCGCCTCGGCCCGCAGCTCGAAAACCTCGCGCAGGAACTGGTCACGGAGATCAAACCGTTCCTGCACCAGCGTCCATCGGTGATCCGCGTTCATGCCAGCCACGGCTTTGCCGTCTCCAAGCTGCGCGAATTCCTCGACCGCGAGCCCGGCATGGGCGTCGACCTCCGCTATGTCAGCAACCAGAACTCGCTGGTGTCGCTGGCGCAGGGCGCCTGCGACCTCTCCGGCGTGCATCTGCCGCGCGGCGAATTGCGCGCGCAAGGCATCCAGGCGTGCCGCGACTGGCTCGATCCGCGCGAGGACCGCGTGATCGGTTTCGTCACACGCGAAATGGGCCTCATGGTCAAGCGCGGCAATCCGCTGAAGATCAGCTCACTGAAGGATCTGGTCGATCGCAAGGCGCGCTTCGTCAACCGCGATCACGATTCAGGCACCCGGCAGCTTTTCGATCAGCTCTTGGCGCTGCACCGGATTCCCGAGAGCAAGATCAACGGCGCGCAGCAGATGGAATTCACCCATGCCGCCGTTGCTGCCTATGTCGCCAGCGCATGGCGGATGCGAGCTTCGGCGTCGAAGCGGCCGCCCGCCAATTCGGGCTCGATTTCATCCGGCTGCTCACGGAAGATTATTTCTTCGTCTGCAAGAAGGCGTTCCTCGAGACCGAGCCGATGCGGCGCGTGCTCGAGATCATGAAGAGCGGCGACTTCCATAAAGCCATCGACGCCCTTCCCGGCTACGTCGCCTCCGAAACCGGCAAGGTCAGCGGCGTGAAGGATTTCCTGGAACGGATGCACTCCGATCGCTAAGCTGCCGCCGTCGCTAGACACCTTTGGCAGAGATACGTTATATTTGTTAAGATATAACGAATGCTCGGATTTCCGGATGTTTCGACAGCGCCGTTCAGCCATCGCCATACGCCATGTGGCTTTCGAGGATTTGGGGCTCCTTGCCCCGATCATGGAGCGCGAAGGCTGGAGCGTGTCGTTCTGCGACGCTGCGGTCGACGACCTCTCCGATCGATCGATCAGGAATGCCGAGCTTTTGATCGTGCTGGGCGGGCCGATCGGGGTTTACGAGGCCGACAACTACCCGTTCCTGAATGCCGAAATTGCGCTGCTTGAGCACCGGCTGCAACAGGACCTGCCGACGCTTGGGATCTGCCTCGGTGCCCAGCTCATGGCACGCGCGCTCGGCAGCCGCGTGTTCGCCGGCCCTGCCAAGGAGATCGGCTGGGGAACGATCGATCTCACGCCGGAAGGCGCCTCGTCCTGCCTGCGCCGCCTCGGGAAAGATCCGACCGTGCTGCACTGGCACGGCGACACTTTCGATCTTCCGCAGCAAGCCTTAAGGCTCGCTTCAAACGCCAATTACGAGAACCAGGCCTTCGCCTATCGGCAGAACGCGCTCGCGCTCCAGTTCCATCTCGAGGCCGATCCGCGCCAGTTGGAAGAGTGGTATGTCGGCCACGCGGCCGAATTGTCGGCGGCGAAGATATCGATCTCTGACCTCAGGGCAACAACGCTGAAGCTTTCGAAGACCGTCGCCGCGCAAGCCGAGCAGGTCTTTACCGAATGGCTTCACGGCATCCCGCTAGCCGGCACCGCGCTTCAATCCGGCGCGCACGCGTAAAGCGCGGCGCCCGCGCTCCTTGCCACCAAGAACAACAAAGGAATGACCATGGCAAATTATCCTGAAATCCAGCTCTATATCGACGGCCGCTGGAAGCACGCCAGCGGGCAGCCCATCATCAATCCCGCCGACGAAACCACGCTCGGCACGGTGCCCACGGCAACGCGAACCGACCTCGACGACGCGCTCGATGCCGCCGAAAGAGGATTTGCGATCTGGCGCAAGACGGCGCCGCTCAAGCGTGCGCAGATCATCCTGAAGGCGGCCGCACTCATTCGCGATCGTGTCGATGAGATGGCGGTTGCGATGACGCTCGAGCAGGGAAAGCCGATCGAGCAAGCCAGGCTGGAAATCCTGCGGGGTTGCGAGATCATCGAGTGGGATGCAACGGAAGGACAGCGGCTCTACGGCCGCGTGATCCCAAGCGAGCCCGGAATGCGGCACACGGTGCTGCGGCAGCCGATCGGTCCGGTGGCAGCGTTCTCGCCCTGGAATTTTCCGATGAGTTCGCCGGCGCGCAAAGTCGCCGGCGCACTGTCTTCGGGATGCTCGATCATCCTCAAGGCGTCCGAGGAGACGCCCGCCGGCGCCGTCCAGCTCGTGCGCGCCTTTCATGATGCGGGCCTGCCTGCCGGCGTGCTGAACCTCGTCTTCGGCAATCCGGCGGAGATATCAGAATATCTGATCCCGCAATCGCGCATCCGGCTGGTGACGTTCACAGGCTCGATCCCGGTCGGCAAATATCTGGCCGCGATGGCAGGCACTCACATGAAGCGGGCGATCATGGAGCTTGGCGGCCACGGCCCTGTGATCGTCTGCGACGACGTCGATCCGGTCGCAACGGCGGCCGCGTCGGTGGTCGGCAAGTCACGGAATGCGGGACAGGTCTGCGTCGCGCCGACGCGCTTCTTCGTCCAGGAATCGATCTACGATCGATTTGCCAATGTCTTTGCCGAGAAGGCGAGCGCGCTGAAGGTCGGCAATGGATTGGATCCGTCGAGCCAGATGGGCCCGCTGGCAAACTCGCGGCGGATCGATGCCATGGAAACGCTGGTTGCCGACGCCAAGGCCAGGGGCGCGCGCGTGCTTGCGGGCGGACATCGGCGCGGCAATCGCGGTTACTATTTCCCGCTCACGGTGCTCGCCGATGTGCCCGACGATGCCCGTGCCATGAACGAAGAGCCGTTCGGTCCGCTCGCGCTTGTCAACCCCGTCAAGACGCTCGACGAAGCCATCGAGAAAGCCAATTCCCTCCCCTTTGGTCTCGCGGCCTATGCGTTCACCCGTTCGGCTGAGAATGCCGATCGTCTCGCCGAGGGCGTCGAGGCCGGAAACCTCTCGATCAACCACTTCGTGGCCTCGGTCGCCGAAACGCCTTTCGGCGGCGTCAAGGAGAGCGGCTATGGGCGCGAGGGCGGCACCGAGGGCCTGCAGTGCTACACGGTGGTCAAGAACGTCTCGCACAAGACCGGCTGATCGATTGTTCCATTGGATGCGACGATCTCAGGTCCGGACGATGGGACCGGACCTACGGTCACCTTCGCTCCCAGCTATTCCTCGAAGGCGCGCTCAAGATGATCGTCGGATGGGGTTGAGAGCACAAAAACGACCACTTCAAACCAACCGACGGCCTCTGCCGCCGTTACACCGCGGCCCCGATACTCGCTGACTGCTTCCTGCCAATATGATACGCTGATGCTCCTAATCGAGGAGAATGGATGCCATGGTACGTGGCCCCAGTTGTGGGGGCGGGATGGAATAGGCGGCTAGGCCACACGATGGGAGGAAACTATGACCATCGAAAACATTCTGAGGCGGAAGGGCACCGATGTCACAACAATAGCTCCGGACGCCAGCATCAAGAGGGCGGCAGACTGGCTCCGCGCAAAGAATATTGGCGCTCTCGTGGTGACGAGTGAGAACTCGGTTCTCGGTCTGATTTCCGAACGTGAAATCGTTCATGCATTTTCTCGCTATGGCCAGACGGCCGGGTCGATGCTGGTGAAGGAAATCATGCAATGCGGTGTGGCCACCGTGTCTCCGGACGAGAGTGTCAATCGCGTGATGAAACTGATGACGCACCACCGCGTGCGCCACATGCCGGTACTACGCGGCGGCAAGCTAGCCGGCATCGTCAGCATCGGCGATGTCGTCAAGGATCGACTCGAGGATCTGGAGCTTGAGACGAAAATCCTGCGTGATGTCTACAACGCAGCGCGTTGACGGCTCGGGCGCCGGCTCATAGGCGCGCTGTCAATCGTCGTGCTCGCGTTCACATGGACGTTGTCGGGCCCGCTCCGGGTTAATGGAGCCGGGACGTGAACAATGTCGAGACGTCCGCATCGACAAAACTGCGGAAAGCGTCGCATCCAATAAAAACGTTGTGGCTGTGAACGAGCTCACAATGCAACCAGCACGATCATGTTTTGATCGTAGCGCATTAACCATTGGTAAAATGGGATGCGACGGTCGCCGGAGGGCTTCCCCAACAAAGGGGTAAAATATGAACAGCAAACCTCCCACTCCGAAGCGGGGTGCTTTCCCTACGCCGAAAGAGGTGCGCGACAAAGCACCAAAGTACAACCCTGACGCACCCGACGCAGCCGACGATCAGAAAGGCGAGGAGACAGACTCTTCGCCGGATCAGCAGCAGCATGACGATGCTCAGCGTGGAACGAAGGACGAAGCAATGGAGCCTAAGCGGAAATAATCGAAGTTCATTTCAGCAAACGGAGACATACCATGGCAATTCAGCTTGGAGGAAGTGGACAAGGTAGATATCCCAAACGCGGAGCGACTCCCACGCCGAGGAGCGTCTTGGCGGCCGCCACCCCGCATAGTGTAGTCGGCCTTGCAGCGGCACCTCCCCATTTCATCACGATCCCTCACAGGCTGTCCTCTTGGGGCAATTTCGATCATGGTGATTGCGTCACTGCCGAAGAAGCGTTTGCGAAGGCGTGTCACAATCCGGAAATCTTCATTTCGGACAACGAAGTGATAAGATGGGCGACGAAACATGGGGTGCTGGAGGGAGCCTATCTGCATCAGGTGATGGTTTGGATGCAGGAAAACGGCTTCCATCAGAGCCGGCACATCTACGATGACGGCCAGATCTATTCGGTCGACTGGACGAATCCCTCCACGTTAAACAGCGCAATTGCGGAAGGTCCGGTCAAGATTGGCGTTGCCGCAACCCAACTCCAGACCGCATGGAACTCCACGAACGGGAAGACCGGATGGTTTGGCCTTGGATTCAACAAGGACACCAACGAGGACCACTGCGTCAGCCTTTGCGGATACGGCTCGCTCAACTGGCTCGCACAGCAGCTTCAGGTCACCGTGCCGGCCGGAGTCGACGGTACGAAGCTCGGCTATGCGATGTTCACGTGGGACTCGATCGGTATCATCGACCAGCCTTCCATGATCGCCGTTACCGAAGAGGCATGGCTCAGAACCCCGACGACGGTCGTCAAGCCCGCAAAGACGCCCGAGCAGGAAAGCGTCGCGGTATAGCAGGCTTCAATGGAACGACTGCACCGGCGCGGAGCCCGCTTGACCAGCAGAGCTTCGCGCCGGCTACCATCGCCCACGCATCTCGAGCGGCAGATCCAGCGGCGGCGCACCGCCGGACCTCAATTCGGCCGGTGCATCGCCGCTGGATCCGCCCCTACAAATCTGCGGGGCGCTTCTTGCAGGCGAAGAACGCGGTGACGGCGAGCGGGACTGCGAGCGCGATCCATGAGGTCGTGTCCCAGATGCCGTCGCCGAGCAAGGCAGACACCAAGCCGAAGGCGACGATCACCGCGATGATCGCGGGGAACAGAAAAATCTGCGTGAGTGAACGTCGGACATTGACCATCAGGGGCGCTCCGGAATTTGCGCGGCGGGATATCGGGATTCGGCTAGAGCGAGATGACTTTTCGAATCGTCATCCCGCTCTATTTCTTTGTTTGAGCATGATCTCCGCGCAAACGCTTCGCGTTTGTCGCGGGGAAAACCGGTCTCCACTTTTCCGGATCATGCTCTAGGGTCTGTTGGGATTCATCGGGAGTTTATCACGGCAGCGGTCAGATGGATCATGGCTGCGAAGCTTTGATCT
>NZ_JBEGDB010000292.1:0-10079 GCF_043638955.1 Bradyrhizobium sp. 31Argb
AAGAATCCAATTCGCTCCGCTATGCAATACCCCCTAAGGCCATATGCGATTCCCCTACCCGCAAGCGGGAGAGGGAGGGCACTGCAATTGCGGTTACTACCTACGTTAATGTCGTCATGTTCTAGCGCCCCGCCGCGGCGAACGTTTTCTAGGCAATTGCCCGATAACCGCCTATTTTGGTTTGCAAGGGCATGAAACCATCTGGAGGACGTTCCATGAATCTGGCTGACCTCAACAAGATCGCGCTTGCCATGGTCACCCCAGGCAAGGGCATTTTGGCCGCCGACGAATCCTCAGGGACCATCAAGAAGCGCTTCGACGCAATCGGGGTGGAATCGACCGAGGAGAACCGTCGCGACTACCGCGAGATGCTGTTTCGCTCGACGGAGGCGATGAGCAAATATGTCTCCGGCGTCATCCTCTATGACGAGACGATCTGGCAGAACGCGAAGGACGGCACGCCGCTGGTCAAGCTGATCGAGCAGGCCGGCAGCATCCCCGGCATCAAGGTGGACGAGGGCACGCAAGCCTTGCCCGCCTGCCCCGGCGAGCTCGTGACCGTCGGCCTCGACAAGCTTGCCGAGCGGCTGAAGAAGTATTACGAGCGCGGCGCGCGCTTTGCGAAATGGCGCGCAGTCATCGACATCGGACAAGGAATTCCCACCACGACCGCGATCCATGTCAACGCGCATGCGCTGGCGCGCTACGCCGCGCTGTGCCAGGCGGCGCAGATCGTGCCGATCGTCGAGCCGGAAGTGCTGATGGACGGCGGCCACGACATCGACCGCTGCTATGAGGTGACGCGGCAGGTGCTCAACACCGTATTCCACGAACTGTTCGTGCAGCGCGTCGAACTCGAAGGCATGGTGCTGAAGCCGAACATGGTGGTATCCGGCAAGAAGAGCCCGAAGCAGGCATCGATTCAGGAAGTTGCGGAAAAGACCATTCGCCTTCTGAAGGCCTGCGTGCCCGCGGGTGTACCGGGCATCGCCTTCCTCTCCGGCGGCCAGAGCGATGAAGAGGCGACCGCGCATCTTGACGCGATGAACCGGATCGGCGGCCTGCCCTGGAAGCTCACCTTCTCCTACGGCCGCGCGCTGCAGGCGGCGCCGCAAAAGGCGTGGTCCGGCAAGGCCGAGAATGTCGCGGCCGGCCAGCGCGCCTTCACCCACCGCGCGCGCATGAACGCGCTCGCGAGCAAGGGCGAGTGGGAGACTGGCCTGGAAAAGAAGGTGGCATAATTGCCCGCAAAGCCCGTTCCGCCGCGCCCGGCGCCGCGCCTCTATCTCGCGGCGCCGGTGGTGGAAGATCCCTCTGAACTCATCGCGAGCCTGCCCGCCTTGCTCGCCGCGGCCGATGTCGCGGCGGTGCTGGTGCGGCTGCGCGAGACCGACCAACGCACGATGATCTCGCGCGTGAAGGCATTGGCGCCGGTGGTCCAGAACGCCGGCGCCGCGCTCCTGATCGACGGCCATGTCGAGCTCGTCGCACGCGCCGGCGCCGACGGCGCGCATCTCACCGGCCTTGTCGCGCTGGAGGAGGCGCTGCCGTCGCTGAAGCCGGACCGCATCGCCGGCGTCGGCGGATTGCCGACGCGCCACGAGTCCATGGCCGCCGGCGAGCTCGGCGCCGACTACGTGCTGTTCGGCGAGCCCGATGCGCACGGACAGCGGCCCTCGACGCAGGCGATCGCCGAGCGGCTCAACTGGTGGGACGAGTTGTTCGAGCCGCCCTGCGTCGGCTACGCCACCTCGCGCGAAGAAGCTTTCGAATTTGCATCCGCCGGCGCAGACTTCGTCCTGGTCGGCGACTTCATCTTCGCCGACCAGCGCGGCGCCGGCGCGGCGCTCGCGGAGGTCGGCGCGACCATCCGGGAAGCGCATGCGAGCGCATTTGGGACGGCAAGGGCAGGACTGACTCCGGAATGAGCCTGCTGCGTCCGATAGCCGTGGTGCTCGGCTGCGCCGTGCTGACGACGGGCGCGGTCGCGCAGATTTCGCTGACGCCGCCCGCGGCACAGGCGCCGGCCAGCAAGCCGGCTCCAAAGAAGGAACAGCCGAAGCCTGCGCCGAAGCCGAAGGCCGCGGCGGAGAAGAAGCAGCCCGCGCCGAAGCCAGCACCTTCACCGACGCCATCGCCGAGCCCGACGCACCCGTTCGACGATCCCAATGTCGATCTCGTCTATGGCGCCTATCAGCGTGGCCTCTACAAGACCGCCTTCGACCTCGCCACCAACCGCGCAAACTACGCCCGCGACCCCAAGGCGATGACGATGCTGGGCGAGCTCTATGCCAACGGGCTCGGCGTCAAGCGAGATTACGGCAAGGCGATCGAATGGTATCAGCGCGCGTCCGATGGGGGCGACCGCGAGGCGATGTTCGCACTGGCGATGATGCGGCTTGCGGGCCGCGGCGCCCCCGTGAACAAGGACGAGGCGGTCAAGCTGCTGGCGTCCTCAGCCAAGCTCGGCAATCCCAAAGCGGCCTATAATCTGGCGCTGCTCTATCTCGACGGCCAGACCCTGCCGCAGGACCTCAAGCGCTGTGCCGAATTGTTGCGAATGGCGGCCGACGCCGGCAGCCCCGAAGCGCAATATGCGCTCGCGACCTTCTACAAGGAGGGCACGGGCGTGCCCAAGGATCTCGAGAAATCGGTGCGACTGTTGCAGGCCGCCTCACTCGCCGACAATGTCGATGCCGAGGTCGAATATGCGATCGCGCTTTACAACGGCTCCGGCACGCCGCGGAACCAGCCGGCGGCCGTGGCGCTATTGCGCAAGGCGGCCCGGCAGAACTCGCCGATCGCGCAGAACCGCCTCGCCCGCCTGCTCGCCACCGGCCAGGGCGTGCCGCAGGACAAAGTCGAGGCGTTGAAATGGCACACCGTCGCCAAGACCGCCGGCAAGGGCGATCCGGAACTGGATGAGATACTGCTGGACATGAGCCCGCAGGACCGCGCCAAGGGCGAGGAGGCCGCGCGCAAATGGCTCGGCACCGGCAAATGACGCCTTGACGGCGCCATTCCGAGAGGGCACGCAGTCGGAAATCTCCGACGGCGCTTGGGCCGTTTTCCCACCGACAAGCCCTCCATCATGCTCTATTCCGCCCTCATCAACGTCATGGTCAAGGCCGCGCGCCGCGCCGGCCGCAGCCTCAAGCGCGATCTCGGCGAGATCGAGCACCTGCAGGTGTCGCTGAAGGGGCCGGCGAACTTCGTCTCGCTGGCCGACAAGCGCGCCGAGGAGATGCTCTACACCGACCTCGCCAAGGCCCGCCCGGGCTACGGCTTCATCGGCGAGGAAGGCGGCACCCGCGAGGGCACCGACAAGAGCCATAGCTGGATCGTCGATCCGCTCGACGGCACCACCAACTTCCTGCACGGCATCCCGCAATTCGCGATCTCGATCGGGCTGGCGCGCGAGGGCACGGTGATTGCGGGGGTGATCTACAACCCCGCCAACGACGAGCTCTACATCGCCGAGCGCGGCAAGGGCGCCTTCCTCAACGACCAGCGCCTGCGCGTCGCCGGCCGCCGAAGGCTCGACGAATGCGTGGTCGCCTGCGGCTTGCCCCATATCGGCCGCGGCGACCATGGACTGGCGCTGAAAGAGATGGCCGTGCTGCAGAACAAGGTCGCCGGCTTCCGCCGCTTCGGCGCCGCCTCGCTCGACCTCGCCTTCGTCGCCGCCGGCCGCCTCGACGGCTATTGGGAACGCAACCTGCAACCCTGGGATGTCGCGGCCGGGCAGATCATGGTGCGCGAATCCGGCGGCACCGTGAGCGGGATCGAGGGCAATGACGATCCGTTGCAAACCGGACACGTGGTCTGCGGTAACGAATTCGTGCACGGCGAACTGGTGAAGATTTTGAAGCCGCTGGGATAGCAGGTGCCTCTGCTCGCTGTCATCATCCGCGAAGGCGGATGATCCAGTAACCCGCGGCGCCAGTGATGCGTCATCTCCGGCCCAAGTGGGTACTGGATGCCCCGCCGCGGGGCATGACGGCTCTGAGCGATTGCGCTTATGGCTTCTGGGGAGCCGGTGCCGGCGGCGCGTGCGGCTCCGGCACCGGGGCCTGCTTCGGCTCGCGGTCGCCGGCCAGCACGCGTTGGACGCTGACGAAGAACACCGGGACCATCAACAGCGCCAGGATCACGACCGCGATCATGCCGCCCATGACGCCGGTGCCGAGCGCCTGCTGGCTGGCGCCGCCGGCACCGGAGGCGATCGCCATCGGGAACACGCCGAACACGAAGGCGAGGCCGGTCATCAGGATCGGGCGGAAACGCAGCGAACAGGCTTCGACGGTCGCCTCGATCAGCGGCTTGCCATGGGCCCGCAAATCCTTCGCGAATTCGATGATCAGGATGGCATCCTTGGCGGCGAGGCCGATGATGGTGATCAGGCCGACGGTGAAATAGACGTCGTTGGCCAGCCCGCGCATGCTCGCGGCGATCACCGCGCCGGTGACGCCGAGCGGTATGGTCAGGAGCACCGCGATCGGAATCGTCCAGCTCTCATACAGCGCGGCGAGCAGGAGGAACACCACCAGCACCGACAAGGCCAAGAGGAACGGCGCCTGCGAGCCCGACAGTTTTTCCTGCAGCGACTGTCCGGTCCACTCATAGCCGAACCCGCGCGGCAATCTGTTCGCGAGCCGCTCCATCTCGTTCAGGGCATCGCCCGAGGTGTAGCCGGGGCGCGCCTCGCCGGAGATGCGCACGGCGGGATAATAATTGAAACCCGCGATCTGGGTCGGCCCCTTCTGCCATTCGATCGTGGCGAAGGACGAGAACGGCACGAGCTGGCCGCGGTTGTTCTTGACGTTGTAGTTGAGGATGTCATCCGCATTCATGCGGGTGAACTTGTCCGCCTGCACCACGACGCGCTGCATGCGGCCGCGGTTCGGGAAATCGTTGATGTAGTTCGAGCCGAGATTGGTCGAGATCGTATTGTTGATGTCCTCGAAGGTGACGCCGAAGGCTCCGGCCTTTTCGCGGTCGATCACCAGATTGACCTGCGGCGCCGGCGGCAGGCCTTCGATATAGACCTTCTGCAGCACGGGGCTGGCATTGGCTTCCGCGATCAGGCGGTCGGCGGCGGCGATGAGCTGGGCGTAACCCTTCTGGCCACGGTCCTGCAGGCGGAACGAGAAGCCTGAGGAGTTGCCGAGGTTGTCGATCGGCGGCGGCTGCAGCGCCGAGATCTTGGCGTCGCGGATCGATGAAAGGTCGCGGTTGATGTCGGCGACGATCGCGGCCGCCGAATCTTTCGGCCCGCGCTCCGACCAGTCCTTCAGCGTGATGAAGGCCTGCGCGGTGTTGAAGCCCTGGCCGAGGAAGCTGAAGCCGGTGAGGAACGTGACGTTCTCGATGGCCGAGCGCGCCAGGAGATATTTCTCGACCTTCTCGATCGCGGCCTCGGTGCGGGCGAAGGAGGAATCCGACGGCGTCTGCACGTCGGTGGTGATGAAGCCCTGGTCGTCGACCGGCAGAAAGCCGCCGGGCAGCCGCACGAAGCCCCAGCCCAACCCGACCAGAAGCGCCACATAGATCAGCATCAGCCGCCCGGTACGCTTCAGCGTCCCGCGAACCGTGCGGGTATAGCCGTCGCGGGTGACATCGAGTGTGCGGTTGAACCAGCCGAACACGCCCTTGCGGGAATGGCCATGGCCTGCGGTCACCGGCTTGAGCAATGTCGCGCACAGCGCCGGCGTCAGCGACAGGGCCAGCAGCGCCGAGAACGCGATGGCGGCGACCATGGTGACCGAGAACTGGCGATAGATGATGCCGACCGATCCCGGGAAGAACGCCATCGGGATGAACACGGCAACCAGCACCAGCGTGATGCCGATGATGGCGCCGGTGATCTGCGACATCGCCTTGCGGGTCGCCTCCTTCGGCGGCAAGCCTTCCTCGGCCATGATGCGCTCGACGTTCTCGACCACGACGATGGCGTCGTCCACGAGGATGCCGACCGCGAGCACCATGCCGAACATGGTCAGCATGTTGATGGAATAGCCGAGCATCATCAGCGTGGCGCAGGCCCCAAGCAGCGCGACCGGCACGACGATGGTCGGAATGATGGTGTAGCGGATGTTCTGCAGGAACAGGAACATCACGACGAAGACCAGCACCACGGCTTCGACCAGCGTCGTCAGCACCTTCTCGATCGCGGCCTCGACCACGGGCGTGATGTTGTAGGGGATCTCGTAGGAGATGTTGGCCGGGAAGAAGCGTGACAGCTCCTTCATCTTGGCTTCCACCGCGCTTGCGGTCGCCAGCGCGTTGCCGCTCGGCGACAGCAGGACCGAGAGGCCCGCCGTCGGCTTGCCGTTGAGGCGTGTCTGGAACTGGTAGCTGAGGCCGCCGATCTCCAGCCGCGCGACGTCGCGCAGGCGCACGGTCGAACCATCAGGATTAGCGCGCAGGATGATGGCGCCGAACTCGTCCGGCGAGGAGAGCTGGCCCTTCACCAGAACCAGCGCTGAAACCCGTTGCGAGTCCGTCGCCGGCTCGGCACCGATGCTGCCCGAGGCGACCTGCGCGTTCTGCGCTGATATCGCCTTGTTGACGTCATCGGCGGTCAAGCCATAACCGACCAGCTTTGCCGGATCGAGCCAGATGCGCAAGGAGCGCTCGGTCGAATAGAGCGTGGCGCGGCCGACGCCGGGAATGCGGCGGATTTCGCCGAGCACGTTGCGGATCATGAAATCGCCGAGACCGATTTCATCAAGGCTGCCGTCGGTCGAATTCAGCGTGATGATCTGCAGCACCGCGCTGGAGGCTTCCTCGACCAGGATGCCCTGCTGGATCACGGCGCGCGGCAGGCGCGCCTCGATGCGCTTGAGGCGGTTCTGTACCTCGACGGAGGCCTGGCTGGTTTCGGTGCCCGGGACGAAATTGGCGATGATCTCGACCTGGCCGAGCGAGTCGCTGGTGGATTCGAAATTCAGGATGCCGGAGGCGCCGTTCAGCTCCTCCTCGATCAGCCGGGTGACGCTGTTATAGAGATTTTCCGGTGAGGCGCCGGGATAGCTGGTCGAGATCGAGATAGAGGGCGGCGCGATGATCGGATATTGCGCGATCGCCAGCAGCGGAATCGAGATCGCGCCGATCAGGCAGATGAAGAGCGCGACGACCCAGGCGAAGATCGGCCTGTCGATGAAAAAGCTCGCCATCTCGGATCACCGCAGCGCTTGCGCGGCTTTATTTTCCCCCGGTACAGCGGTCGAAGCATCCGCCGCCTCGGTGAACGCCTGCGGTCGGACCTTGTCGCCTGCCGCGAATTTCTGGAAGCCCTCGACCACGACGCGGTCGCCGGACTTCAGACCTTCGGTCACGAACACCTGCCCGTTCTGCAGCGAGCCGGTACGGACGGGCTGAACCGCGACGCGACCGTCGTCCTTGACCACGAACACCTCGCTGCCGCCACCGCCATTGCGCTGAATCGCCTGCTGCGGCACCGCGATCGAGTCAGAGTCGATGCCCTGCTCGATCAGCACGCGCACATACATGCCCGGCAGCAGCTCTCGCCTTGGATTGGGGAACTCGCCACGCAGGGTCACCTGCCCGGTATAGGCGTCGACCTTGGCGTCGGAGAACAACAGCTTGCCGGGAATCGGATAGATCGTGCCATCGTCCTGCAACAGGCGCACCTTCATCGCGTCAGGCGCGATGCGGTCAAGTTCGCCGGTCTCGAATGCGCGGCGTAGCTGGTTGAGCTCGGTGACCGACTGGGTGAAGTCGGCATAGATCGGGTCGATCTGCTGGATGGTCGCAAGCGAGGTGGAGTCGTTCTGCACCACCAGCGCGCCTTCGCTGACCAGGGCGGCGCCGACGATGCCGTCGATGGGAGCACGGATGGTGGCGTAATCCAGATTGAGCTTGGCGCGCGCGAGATCGGCCTCGCGGGCCGCGAGATCCGCTTCGGCCTGGCGCTGCGCGGCAATCGCCTTCTCGTTCTCGGCCTCGGGCATCGCCTTCTGGTTGTAGAGGGTCGTAACGCGATGCGCGTGCTGGGCCGCCTGATCGAGCACGGCCTTGGCGCGTGCGAGCGCAGCCTGATTGGACTGCACCTCGACCTCGAATGGCCGCGGATCGATGCGATACAGGGGATCGCCGGCCTTCACCTCGGTGCCCTGGTGGAACAGGCGCTCGACGACGATGCCGGAAACGCGCGGGCGGACTTCGGCGACGCGCGTGGGCGCAACGCGGCCGGGCAGCTCGCGCACCACCGCGCGCGACTGCGGCTTGGCGACGACAACGCTGACCTCGGGTTCGGGCGCCGCCTCCGACGCAGCGGTCGCGGCAGTCGGCTCATCACAGCCGGCTAGCAGTGGCGCCGTGGCGGCCAGCATCAGGAGAATGCATGCCGTTCGTGCGCGTAGTCCGGACATTGAAAGCGTCGCCCTGAGTTTGAATTGTTGAACACAAATGACAGCGCGGCGTCGCTGCCGACTCCGCCTGTCACGCCGTTCAGGATAAGGTCGAGGTGCTGCGACGCAATACATCGCTGCGGCGGCTCAATGTCACACACGTATAATATATTGAATTGGCATGTTTTTCTCCGATTCACCGGATTGTGAAACCGGTTCCATCGGAGCTTGTGGGGGTAACTTACTACGCCTTCCTCGACACAGCGTGGCTACCGCCGATCTGCTGCTATCTCCGAATCAAGCGGGCGCGCTGTAACGGAGAATCCCTGCCGACATTTTCCGGTTGCTCGGTCGTCTCTCGTTATCCGGCATCGACATCGGTTCGCCCGCTTCGACAATGGCGGACGAATGCGCGATCCGGAAATGCGGGCGCGTGCGGCTACGACCGATGTCGGCCAATTCGCAACAGGCGGAACAGCTTCGACCGCGACGATTTCGGTGGATGACACGACCGCCGTCGCTGTCCTGTTCCGCTTCCGCCCCGAAATACCCGGTTTCCGATCTTTTTTCCCGTGGCCGCTGTGCCATATTGGCTGCCCAACGCGGCTTTTCGCAACGGACATGCCGGCAATGCCCTCCTCTCCCCGCTCCGACATGGAGACCGAACTCAGCAAATTGTCCTCTCCACGGATCTTCCTGGTGCGGATGCTGGTATTTCTTGTGCTGTGCGCGCTGATCGGCATCGTCCTCTACAAGCAGATCGTCGTCGCGTTCTTCGCCAATCCGGGGCTGAACGCGCTGATCGGCGCGGTGCTTTTGATCGGTATCATCCTGTCGTTCCGCCAGGTGATCCGGCTCTATCCAGAGGTGCGATGGGTCAACAATTTCCGGATCGCCGATCCCGGGCTCGCGATCGACCGGCGGCCGACCTTGCTGGCGCCGATGGCGGCGATCCTCGGCGGCGAGCGCAGCGGGCGGATGTCGATCAGCCAGCAGACGATGCGGCACCTGCTCGATTCCATCGCGACTCGCCTCGACGAGGCGCGCGACATCTCGCGCTACATGACGGGCCTGTTGGTGTTCCTCGGCCTGCTCGGCACCTTCTGGGGCCTGATCGAAACCGTCGGCTCGGTCGGCAAGGTGATCGATGGGCTGAAAGTCGGCGGCGACGCCGGCGCGCTGTTCGACACGCTGAAAGAAGGCCTGGCCGCGCCGCTCGGCGGCATGGGCATCTCGTTCTCGTCTTCGCTGTTCGGCCTCGCCGGTTCCCTGATCCTCGGCTTCCTCGACCTGCAATCCAGCCAGGCGCAGAACCGCTTCTATACCGACCTTGAGGACTGGCTTGCGACCACGGTGCGGGAATATGCCGGTGACGGCGTCGTGGCCGCGGCGGGTGGTGGCGGCAACCTGCAGCACGCGATCGAGCGGCTGCGTGTCGCGGTGGAGGAAGGCGGGGGAAGCCGCGGCACCACCGCGGCGATGACCAATCTCGCCGAAGCGATCCAGGGATTGGTTGCGCATATGCGCACCGAGCAACAGATGATCCGGGAATGGGCTGACGGCCAAGGCGAGCAGAACCGCGAGATCAAGCGCCTGCTCGAACGCCTCGCCCGCCAGCCGGAGAAGAGTTAGAGCATGATCCGGAAAAGTGGAAACCGGTTTTCCGAAAAGATCATGCTCAAACAAAGAGATGAGATCATGATC
>NZ_JBEGDB010000293.1:0-9932 GCF_043638955.1 Bradyrhizobium sp. 31Argb
CGCCTACAGCAAAATCCCGCGCCAAATCCCTTCAGCCTCCACTTGGCAACCTAGTTCCCGATTCTTGCTCAGTCTCGCAGCGTAACCCGGACCTCGCACGCGGCTCGACCGGACCCGGGTTTCGCTGGCGCTCCACCCGGGCTACGAAGCTCCCGCGTCCTTGGGAAAACTAGCCGACCTTCGCGTTGTACTGCTCGTCGGTGACATGCTCCATCCAGTTCGAATAGACGCCGTCGAGCGCTTCCTGCATCGCGATGTGTGTCATGGCGTTGGTTGGCGAAGCGCCATGCCAATGCTTCTCGTTCGGCGGAATCCAGACCACGTCGCCCGGCTTGATCTCCCTGATCGGGCCGCCCTCGGCCTGGACCCGGCCGATGCCGGAGATCACATAGAGCGTCTGCCCGAGCGGATGGGTGTGCCAGGCCGTGCGCGCACCCGGCTCGAAGGAGACACGCGAACAGTTTAGCCGCGCCGGCGCGGGCGCCATGATGACGGGATCCTGCAGCACCGTGCCGGTGAAATATTCGGCCGGCCCGCGACGGGTCGGCCGCGTGCCAGCGATATGGATTTCCATGCGCTTACCTCGCTCTTTTGATGTTACTTCTTGCTTGCGGCGTAGTAGCGCGCCTTGGTTTCGGCATTCATCGGATAGAGGCCCGGCAGTGGCACGCCATTGTTCACCTCATTGACGATCCAGGCTTCCATCCGTTCCTGCTCCGGCCCTTCGGCCAGCACCTGGTCGATGAAGGCCTGCGGGATCAGCACCGCGCCGTCCTGGTCGGCGACCACCACATCGTTCGGGAACACGGCCACGCCGCCGCAGCCGATCGGCTCGCCCCAGCCGACGAAAGTCAGGCCCGCGACCGACGGCGGCGCGGCAAAACCGTTGCACCACACCGGCAGTCCCGTGCCGAGCACGCCTTCGAGGTCGCGCACCACGCCGTCGGTGATCAGCGCGGTCACGCCACGCTTCACCATTCGCGCACAGAGAATGTCGCCGAAGATTCCGGCGTCACTGACGCCCATGGAATCGACCACGGCGATGCAGCCTTCCGGCATGGCCTCGATCGCAGTGCGGGTCGAGATCGGCGACGACCAGGATTCCGGCGTCGCCAAGTCCTCGCGCGCCGGCACGAAGCGCAGCGTGAAGGCCGATCCGACCAGCCGTTTCTGGCCCGGCTTGAGCGGCTTGGTCCCGCGCATCCAGACGTTACGCAGCCCCTTCTTGAGCAGGACCGTGGTGATGGTGGCGGTGGACACGTGCGACAGCGTCGCGATCGCTTCTGCAGTGAGGGACATCTTGAAAGATCGGCTCCGGTGGGAATGAATTGGCGCGCGCATCTTGCGAGCCGCGGCACTCGCGTCAAGGGCGAGAATGCAAATCACCGATTACGCTATCTTATCGCCAGCCTGCGGTTTAATTTATTGAAGTTGCTTGGTGATTTTTCACAGGCCGAATTCCACTGCGCAGCAAAACACGCTAGCTTGATGCTCGATGAGCAATGATGCCATGGCCGCCCGCGAAGCCCCACCCCGTCTTCTGCCGAGTGGCGACAGCGCCATCACGGTGGAATTCAGCCGCGATATCGATGACGCCGCCAATCGGCGGGTGCTGGCGCTCGACCGCACCCTTGCCGTGGCGCCGATCGCCGGCGTGACCGAGACCGTTCCGACCTATCGTTCGCTGCTTGTGCACTATGATCCCCTGCAGATCGGCTTCGAAGCGCTCGGGGAACAACTGCTCACGCTGGCGCAGCGCCCCGATCCGGCTGCCGCAAGAACCCGGCGCTGGCGCATCCCCGTGGCCTATGGCGGCGAACATGGCATCGACCTTGATGACGTCGCCAAGGCCCTCAACACCACGCCCGACGAAATCGTCAGGCGCCATGTCGCCGGCGACTACCGCGTCGCCATGATCGGCTTCACCCCCGGCTGGTCCTATCTCAGCGGCCTGGACAAGTTCCTGCACATGCCGCGTCGCCAGAATCCACGGGTGCTGACGCCGGCCGGCACGATTTCGATCGGCGGCGTGCAGACCGGGATCCAATGCATCGCCGGACCCAGCGGCTGGCACCTGCTCGGCCGCACCGCGGTCCGCACCTATCAGCTTCACCGCGATCCGATCTTCCTGCTCGAGCCGGGCGACACCGTCAGCTTCACGCCGGTCGACGCCAGGACCTTCGCCGAGCAGGACCGTGCCGCGGAAGCCGGCGAGTTTGTCGCCGAATTGGTCGCCACATGAGCAAGCTCATCGTCTCCTCGATCGGTCCGGCAAGTTCCGTGCAGGATGGCGGCCGTCCCGGCTCGCAGCGCTATGGGCTGACGCCGAGCGGTGCGATGGATCGTCTGGCCCTGGCGGCCGCGAATACGCTGGTCGGCAATGAGCCGTTCGCCGCTGCAGTGGAGATCGGTCCGTTCGGTGCGAGCTTCACCGCGCGCTGCGGCGCGGTACACATTGCGCTCTCGGGCGCCTCCCGCAGCGCTGATATCGCGGGGCGAACCGTGGCGTTCGATACCTCGGCGACCTTGGCCGACGGCGAGACACTGACACTCGGCTTTGCCAAGGGCGGCGCGTTCAGCTACCTCGCGATCGAGGGTGGCATTGCGGGGGAGCCGATGTTCGGCAGCCTCGCCGTGAACGCGCGCGCAGGCCTCGGTAGCCCCTATCCGCGTCCGCTCCAGAACGGCGATGAACTGCAGGTGCAGCGCGCCAGCGGCGCGGCCGAGCGGCGGATCGAGTTGCCCGAACAGCCGGAGGCGCCGATCCGTATCCTGTTCGGTCCGCAGGACGACGAATTCTCCGAGGACAACAAAAACCTGTTCCTCGACAGCGAATGGACGATTTCCGCGACCAGCGACCGCATGGGCTACCGGCTCGAGGGCCCGGTGATCAAGCATCTGCACGGCCACAACATCGTCTCCGATGGCACCGTGAACGGCAGCATCCAGGTGCCCGGCAACGGCCAGCCGATCGTGCTGATGCCGGACCGTGGGACCAGCGGCGGCTATCCCAAGATCGCGACCGTCATCTCTGCTGATTTCGGCCGCTTTGCCCAGATTTCGGCTGGACACTCGTTCCGGTTCAAGGCGGTCACGATGGCTGAGGCGCAAGCCGAGGCGCGAAAATTCGCCGAACTGCTCCGTACCCTGCCCGACCGGCTGCGCCCGCTCGAAAGCCTTGATCTCAACCTCGAAGCCCTGAGCGCGGCCAATGTCGCAGGCCACGCCGTCAACGCCGTCGACGCCGCGACATGGCAGGTCGCGGAATCAGCGACTAGCTAGCCAAAAGCCACCCACGCAAAGCGGGACAAGCACCATGACTGCTACCATCGACCTCAACTGCGATCTCGGCGAAAGCTTCGGCCCATGGGAGATGGGCAATGACGCCGCGATGATCGAGCTTGCGACCTCCGTCAACATCGCCTGCGGCTACCATGCCGGCGATGCCGACATCATGCGCCGCACCGTGGACCTGGCAAAGGCGCGCGGGGTGAGCATCGGCGCGCATCCCGGCTACCGCGACCTCCATGGCTTCGGTCGCCGCCCGGTTCCCGGCCTGAAATCATCCGAGATCGAGAACCTCGTCGCCTACCAGATCGGCGCGCTGCAGGCGATCGCGACCGCGGCCGGCCACAAGGTCACCCACGTGAAGGCGCATGGCGCGCTCTCCAACGTCGCGTGCGAGGACGACATGACGGCGAGAGCGATCGCGAGCGCGATCAAGGCAGTCGATCCGAGCCTGATCTTCGTCGTGCTTGCCAACTCGAAACTGGTGCGCGCCGGCGAGGAGGCCAATCTCCGCCTGGCGCATGAAGTGTTCGCCGACCGCGCCTATGAGGACGACGGCAATTTGGTCTCGCGCAAGAAACCGGGCGCGGTGCTGCACGATCCCAAGGCGATCGCCGATCGCGTGGTGCGGATGGTGCAGGACGGCGCGGTGGTCTCGGTGTCAGGCAAGGTGATCAAGATGCGGACCGATACGGTCTGCATCCACGGCGACACGCCCGGCGCGGTCGAAATCGCGCGCGGCGTACGGCAGGCCTTGAAGGATGCCGGGATCGCAGTCGCGCCGTTCAAGACGGCGCATTGATAGTCCGCTGAAGGGCCAGCCCGCTCTCCCCGTCATTGCGAGCGCAAGCGAAGCAATCCATCTCACCACTTGCGGAGGCATGGATTGCTTCGTCGCTATCGCTCCTCGCAATGACGGCCGGAGACGATCGAGCCAAGCAATGTTCTTAGAACGGATGGACGGAGAGCGTGCCGAATACGATCGCCGCGATGACGGCGAATGCGCTGTAGAGCGCAATCGTATGGAATCCTGTTCCCGATTTCCGCGACAGGCTGCGCGCGTAAAGATGCAGGCGGGCTTCCGCCGATAGTTCGCGCATCGTCGATCTCCAGTGCGACATCCGCCGCATATGGAATATCGTTCGCGCTCCGACGCAAGACGGCCCCCAAAATAGTGATACCGGCGCTGCCGGCCGGTTCCTTCGAGGGGAATACTTCTCCGGCCAGCTTCACGTGAAGAATATTATTCGTTCGAATTTGCGCCGGATTTCGTGATCAATAGACGTCGAGCTGGAACCTGCTCTTCTTCTTGAGGTCGGCGACGAAGGCGACCGCCTCATCCACCGAGCGGGCGCCGAACTGGGCGACGATATCGACCAGCGCGCGCTCGACATCCTTGGCCATGCGCTTGGCGTCGCCGCAGACATAGACATGCCCGCCTTCCGCGAGCCAGGTCCACAGTTCGCGGCCGACCTCGCGCATGCGGTCCTGCACATAGAACTTCTTCTCGCCGTCGCGCGACCAGGCGAGCGACAGCCGCGTGAGCAGGCCCGCCGTCTTCATCGCATTGAGTTCATCAGCATAGAAGAAATCGCAGTCGCTGCGCTGATGGCCGAAGAACAGCCAGTTCTTCCCCTGCGCGCCGGTGGCGCGGCGGTCGAGCAGGAAGGCCCGGAACGGCGCGATGCCGGTGCCTGGACCGATCATGATGATCGGCGTCTTCGGATCCTGCGGCAGCGCGAATCCGTGCGCCTTCTGAACGTAGACCTTCAGCTCGTCACCAGGATTGATGCGTTCGGCCAGGAACGTCGAGGCAAGCCCGAGCCGCTTGCGCTTGTTGATGATGTAACGCACGCAGTCGACCGTCAGCGACAATTTTCCGGGCGTCGCGTTGTGCGACGAGGAGATCGAATAGAGCCGCGGCTGCAGCGGCTCCAGCGCCTCGACAAAAGCTTCCGGATGCGGCCGTACCTTCGGGAATTTCTGCAGCACCGCCATCACGTCGAGCGTGGCGGCGTCGCCGTCGGGATCCTCGCCTTGCGCCAGCGCCCGCGCCTTCTCGCGCTGCGCGCCGCCGGTCAGATAGGTGATCAGTTCGAACAGCGAGTCCGGCGCCGGCGACAGCGAGACGTCGTTGAGCAGTACCTCACGCAGCGTCTTGCCACGGACTTCAGTCACATGCGAGGCGCCGAGCAGCGCGATAATCTGGTCGACCAGGCCGAGATCGTTCTTGGCAAAAATGCCGAAGGAATCGCCTACGACATAGTCGATCCCGCAGCCGGAGAGATCGAACTCGATATGCCATGTCTCCTTTTCGGAGCCGGGCTTGTTGAGGAGACGGCGCGAGACAAATTTCGCCGGCACCGGATTGTCGCGCGAGCGTCCGGGCTCGCCGGCAGGCGTCGCGTTCGCAGTCACGGCCGCTGGTGCAGACGGTGCTGATGGCGCCTTGTCGAGCTCTTCATACAGCGACTTCAGCATCCGCGCGGTGTCCTTGCCGCCGGGGACGCAGAGGTTGAGCCGCGCTTCGCTCTTGCCCGCGATGGCCTCGGAATAGTCGTGGCAGTTATAGCCGCACTGCCCGCAGTCCTGCTGCGCCATCGCCGCCATCATGCGCCGCCGCAGCGGCCGGCCCTCGGCGAGCTTCATGCGGTCGGCGATCGGCATGGTCTGGTCATGCCACGGGGCTTCGCCGTCATCGCCATCGCCGGTCGCCCCCTGCACAACAGCCGCGCCATACTCCGCTGGCAATGGCGTCGCAGCGTCGGGCGACAGCAGCCCGGCAAAGAAGCCGTTGAGCCAGGAGCGCTGCGCTTCGGAGAACGGCGCGCTGGTGGGGATGATGTCGAGTTTCGGTGGAGGCGTGATCTGGTTCATGCGGATGCCTCGGCGAGCTTGCGCAGCGTCTCGCCATCATGGCGGCGCGCGAAGGAAAGGAAGGGTTCGTCGGCAGATGAACGATGCGCGAGATAGGCCTTCAGCAGCTTCTCGACTGTCTTCGGCGCGTCGTCCGCCTTGAGGTCGTGATAGACCTCCTGCCCGACATCGGCATCGGGGCCGAAGCCGCCGCCGGTGAAGAGATGATAGCCCTCGACCGGATCAGCATCCTCGCCGACATCCACTTTCGCCGCGATCAGGCCGATGTCGCTGATATAGTGCTGCGCGCAGGAATGATGGCAGCCGGTGACATGGATGTTGACCGGCTTGTCCATGGCAACGCGCGGCTCGCACCAGTCGCCGATCTCAGCGGCGTGGCGCTTGGTATTCGAGGCGGCAAAGCGGCAGCCGGCATTGCCGGTGCAGGCAATCAGCCCGGCGCGGATGTGCGAGGCCTCGACCGCGAGCCCGATCGTCTTGATCGCGGCGATCGCGAGTTCAATATTCTCGTCGCGCACGCCTGATATCAGCAGGTTTTGCCAGACGGTCAGGCGGATCTCGCCGTCGCCGAGATCGCGCGCGATCTTGGCCAATCCACGCATCTGCTCGCAGGAGACCTTGCCGAGCGGCAGCGACACGCCGATCCAGTTCAATCCCTCCTGCTTCTGCTTGTGCACACCGATATGCGCCATGCGGTCCGTCAAAGGCCGCGGCGCCAGCGCCTCAGTCGGCACGCGGGTGAAGGGTTGCTTCAGCCGCTCCTCGACCAGCTTCAGGAACTGGTCGTGACCGATCCCGTCCAGAACATATTTCAGCCGCGCCTTGTTGCGGTTGGTGCGGTCGCCGAGATCGATGAAGACGCGGACGATGGCGTCCGCCACCTTCGTCGCCTCCTCCGGCTTGACGATGATGTCGGAGTATTTTGCAAAATCCTTGTGCCCGGTGATGCCGCCGAGGCCGAGCCGAAACCAGACGCCGGGCTCCGCTCCAAACCCGTCCTTCACCTCCACCGCCGTGAAGGCAATATCGTTGGTCTCCTCCAGCACTGCGATCCGGCCGCCGCCATCGAAGGCGACATTGAACTTGCGCGGCAGGCCGTAGAGTGAGCGGTCGTTGAGGATGTGGTGGTGCCACTCGCGGGCGTAAGCGCGCGTATCCAGGATTTCCTGCGGATCAATCCCTGCGGTCGGTGTGCCCGTGACGTTGCGGATATTGTCCGCGCCGGAGCCGCGCGAGCACAGGCCGAGGTCCTGGATGCCCTCGATCAGTTTCACCGCATTCTTCGGCGGGATTTCGCGCACCTGCAAGTTCGCGCGCGTGGTGACGTGGGAGTACGGGCCGCAGAGTTCTTCGGCGAGATCGGCCAGCCCCGCAAACTGCCAGTGCTTCAGGATGCCGTTTGGAATGCGCAGGCGGCACATGTAGGAATCCTGCGCCGGTGCGACGTAGAACAGGCCGAAATAGCGCCAGCGGAAATTATCGGCAGGCGACGGCGGCGCGTCGTCGAGCGCCTGTTGCTTCAGGCGCGGATAGGCATCGAAGGGATGCTCGTCGCGTTTGAATTTCTCCTGGTCGACGAGCTTCTTGCCTGACGCGATGACCTTGTCCTGCGCCTTGATATGCGCGGCATCCGGGCCGGTCGGCTCGGCATTGGCTTTGGCGGCGCCGCCGCCAAGCCCGCGGCCGACCCGGCTGATCTGCAGGCCGGTGGCAAAGCCTTCGAGGTAGCGTTTCTGCTCGTCGGAGAAGTCGACTGAGAGCGGCTCGATTTTCATGGTCTGCGACGAAGCTCCTGCGGCCACGGCGAGTGGCGTCAACGGTGGAAAGCGACCGCTCGGAACCAGCCTGGCACTGCCTTGCTTGATTCCTGGGAACGGTCCGATCAGCTTCGTTGCTGCGGAAATCCATCTTGGACGTGAGCCAGCAGGCATCTGCGACAGGCTGGCCGCACTGCAACATTCAAGTTGCGTGCCAGACGCCGCCGAAGACAATATCACGCTATTTCAGTGTATTAGCCGAACCGCCCGGGAGCCCGGAGGCTAGCCGCGTTGCGAATTTTCGAGC
Source organism: Bradyrhizobium sp. 31Argb (assembly GCF_043638955.1). Taxonomy (NCBI): domain Bacteria; kingdom Pseudomonadati; phylum Pseudomonadota; class Alphaproteobacteria; order Hyphomicrobiales; family Nitrobacteraceae; genus Bradyrhizobium; species Bradyrhizobium sp. 31Argb. Next base: position 8,230 of record NZ_JBEGDB010000293.1, read on the forward strand.
AGCGCGCTCAAAATTTAGCCGACCTGTGGCAACTGCCCACGATCGCAGCACGAATCTTACGGCTTCCAGTAACCGATCTTGAACGCGGCCAGATGCCACCGAATATCGTTGGGATCGAAGGCCGGCCCGGCGAAAGCGCCGATCGGCAGCGGCACATCGGCGGGCGCCGGCCGACCAACAGGTAGCGACCGCTTTCGCGCTTGGCGCCGTCGGGGGAGATCTTGAGCCGCCCGTCGAGGGTGCGCTGGATCACCTCGGCGTCGACGCCGATCCGCTCCGGCTGCGCCAAGATCGCAGCCGCCTCGGCGCGGTTTTCCGGCCGCTCGATGAACTCGGCGGCGCGCAGATGCGCCCGCACCAACGCCGCGACGACGTCAGGATTCTTCTCCGCCCAGTTCTGCCTGATCGCCAGCACCTTCTCGACCGCGGCGACCAGGATGTCGGAAACGAAATGCAGGATGTGGCCGATGCCGAGATCGACTGCGATCGAGTTCCAGGGCGCGCCGACGCAGAACGCATCGACATGGCCGTTGGCGAGGCTGTCGACCATGTAAGGCGGCGGCAGCACCACCAGCCGTACGTCCTCGTCCGGATCAACCCCGCCCGCCGCCATCCAGAACCGCAGTTGATAATTATGGGTCGAGAACGGAAACGTCATGCCGAAGATCAACGGCTCCGCCCCGCTCTTGCGCCGCTTGGCGACCACGCGCGACAGCGCCAGCGCCGTTGCCATCGGGTCGAAACGGTCGCCGTCGAGTTCCTCCATGATCGCAGCATGCAGCGGCGGCGAGACCGTGATCGCGTTGCCGTTGAGGCCGAGATTGAAGGGCGCCACGATCGGCACCTTGACGTGGCCGAGGCCGAGGCTCGAGGCGATCGCGACCGGCGCCAGCAGATGCGCCGCATCGAACAGGCCGATATTGAGCTTGTCGCGGACGTTCGACCACGACACCTCCCGCACCAGGGTGATGTCGAGCCCCTCGGCGGCCGCAAAGCCCTTGTCGGCGGCGACGATCAGGGCAGCGGCGTCGACCAGCGGAATGAAACCGATGCGAAGCGGTGTGGTCATTTGAGCAACTCCGACGCGGTCAGGATCGACTGCGCGATCTCGCCGATCTTCTTTTTTTCGCGCATCGCCGTGGAGCGTAGCAGCACATAGGCCTCGTCCTCGGTGAGCCCCTTCAATTTCATCAGGATGCCCTTGGCACGGTCGATCACCTTGCGCTCTTCCAGCGCGTGCTTGGTGCGGTCCAGTTCGTCCTGCAGCCGCGCGAACACGTTGAAGCGGGACACGCAGAGGTCGAGAATCGGCTTGATACGCTGCTTGTTGAACCCGTCGACGATGTAGGCCGACACGCCGGCCTCGACAGAGGCCTGGATCGAGGCGGCATCGCTCTGGTCGACGAACATGGCGATCGGCCGGCGCACGGCCCGGCTGACCTGGAACATCTGTTCCAGCACGTCGCGGCTGGGATTTTCCAGGTCGATCACGATGATGTCGGGGTCGACGGCGTAGATTCGCGCCAGCAGGCTGTGCATCTCGCTGATATGCACGACGCTGGTATAACCCGCCTCCCGCAGGCCCTCCTCCAGGATCGCGGCGCGGATCGGGCTTTCGTCGACGATGCGCATTGCCTCATCAAGAATGTTACCGGAGAACTGACCGTCAGGATTGGGGCGGCGACACCGAATCGGATCGGTGT
>NZ_JBEGDB010000294.1:0-9857 GCF_043638955.1 Bradyrhizobium sp. 31Argb
CACCGATCCGATTCGGTATCGCCGCCCCAATCCTGACGGTCAGTTCTCCGGTAACATCCTTGGTGAGGCAATGCGCGGCTGCTCAGTGCCGGCGTGATCCGGACGGCCGCCGGTTTCCGTGCCGTTCGGCTACGGCTGCCGTAGAGCTAGCGCACGTCCGGGCGCGGGTCGGAGACGAACCTGTCGCGATTGGGCATCTTGATGGCGGCGAGCGTCTTGGCGTCGAGCACGGCGTCCGCCGGAACGAGGCCGTTGAGATTGAGGATGTAGGCGGAGACCGCATAGACATCCTCATCGCTCAGCGACTGCGGCGCGTTCTGCGGCATGGCGCGGCGGATGTAGTCGAACAGCGTCGGCGCATAAGGCCAGTAGCTGCCGACGGTACGCACCGGCTTTGCGCTCGCGAGCGTGCCCTGTCCGCCGACCAGGCGATCGCCGACACCGCCCTGCCCGTCGGCGCCGTGGCAGGCCGCGCATTGTTCACTGAAAACCACGCGACCGCGTTCGACGCTGCCGCCGCCCGGCGGCAGGTTCGATCCGTCATGGCCGATGTCGATGTCCCAGCCCTTGATTTCCGCCGGCGTCGCCGGCCGCCCGATATGAAAGCGCTCCTCGGCCTGCGCGGCGACAGCGAGCCCAGCAATCACGGCGGCGAGCAGCGCGATGTGCGAACTAGGCCAGCGCATTGCTCACCTCCCCATTCGCGGCGATGCGCCACGGCCAGATCGCGTTGTTGTGGTAGAAATGATTGACGCCGCGAACCGCGAGCAGTTCGGCAAGCGTCGGCTGCACATAATCAGTCTCGTCGATCGCGCGGCACTGGATCACGGCGGGATTGCCGTCCCACTGCCATGGCACGCGGAAGCGGGTGAGCGCGCGGGTCAGGACCGGCTCCTGAAGTTGGGCCGCCTGCCAGCTCTTGCCGTCGTCAACGGAGACTTCGACGCGCTTGATCTTGCCGTGCCCGCTCCAGGCGATCCCTGATATCTCGTGGAAGCCGGGCCCATTCAGTTTCCGTCCGCCCGAGGGACGCAGGATGATCGACTTCGCCTCCATGTAGAAGGTGAACTCGCGCGCCGTGCCGTCGGGCATCAGGTCGGTATATTTCGAGGTCTCCTCGCGCGAATAAGCAGGCTCGGCCACGGCCTTCAGCCGGCGCAGCCATTTGATGTTCATGTTGCCTTCGAAGCCCGGCAGCAAGAGGCGCAGTGGATAGCCCTGCTGTGGACGCAGCCGCTCGCCGTTCTGGCTGTAGACCAGCATGGCATCGTCGAGGCATTTCTCGATCGGGATCGAGCGCGTCATCGCCGCCGCATCCGCGCCTTCGGCGACCAGCCACTTCGCTTCCTTCTGCAGGCCAGCTTCGTTGAGGACATCCTTCAGCATCACGCCCGTCCATTCGGCGCAGCTCACGAGGCCGACGAGGTCGGACGCCGTCTTGCCATAGGGCTTGGTGTAGACGGGATTGCCGGAGCACTCGATGAAATGGATCCGCGACTGCGACGGGAAGCGGCGGATATCGTCCATCGTGAAGATCAGCGGGCGATCGACGAGGCCGTGCAGCATCAGCCTGTGCTGCGCCGGATCGATGGTGGGCACACCGCCGTGATGGCGCTCGTAGAACAGCCCGTTCGGCGTGACGTTGCCGTCAAGCTCCTGCAGCGGCGTGCGGCCGGAGGCGGAAATGTATTGCGGCAGCGTCTTGGAGATGTTCTTGACGACGCCCTTCTCATAGACCGACGGCGTGCCGTAGGGCTGATCGCCCATCGGTGCGCCCGGCGCCTTCATCCATTCGGGAATGCTGGGCGGAAGGTTGCTGGTGTCCGCCATGCCCGGCGTCGCGCCGAGCACGCCCCCGCCCGCGACCGCCGCGCCTGTTTGCAGAAAATGCCGGCGAGATGGTCGTCGTTCGCGGTTGGCGGTTGTTTGCTCGCTCATTGACGCTTCCCCTTGCCGCTCTCGTTGATCGATCTCAGGCTATCACCGAACGCTAAGCACACGCCTTCACATCTGCAAAATCGCCACAGCTTCATGTCGCCGACGCAGCGCTGTCCGGCATATTTCGATCGGGCGTGGACGATGCCTTGGATGAATTTGCTCCGGGTCGAATCGTTCCGCCGCGTCAGCGCTGATCGCTCGCGCGCAGACGGCTATGCGTGCGGCCATAGGCGGCATAGATCACAAGGCCGATCACCAGCCACACCGCGAGCCGGATCCAGGTGTCCATCGGCAGGCTGAGCATCAGGAAGAGCGAGGTTGCGGCCGCGGCCGGCCCCACCAGCCAGATCGCCGGCGCCCGGAACGGACGCGGCAGGTCCGGATCGACGACGCGCAGCACCATTGTGCCGATCGAGACCACGGCAAACGCGAACAGCGTGCCGATGCTGACGAGCTCGCCCACCAGCCCGATCGGCAGCAACCCGCCGAGAAGGGCAACGACGATGCCGGAACCGATGGTGGCGACATGAGGCGTCCGGAAACGCGGATGGATGTTTGCGATCGCCGGCGGCAGCAATCCATCATGCGCCATGGCGCGGAAGATCCGGGGCTGCGCCAGCAGCATCACCAGTATCACCGAGGTCAAGCCGAAGAGGATGCCGAGCTTGATGATCGGCGACAACCAGCCGACGCCGGCGGCATCGATCCCGACCGCAATCGGGTCGGGAACGTTCAGCCGGTCGAACGGCACGATGCCCGTCAGCACCAAGCCGACCGCGACATAGAGCGCCGTGCAGATCACGAGCGAGCCGAGAATGCCGATCGGCATGTCACGCTCGGGCGACTTCGCCTCCTGTGCCGCGGTCGAGACCGCGTCGAAACCGATATAGGCGAAGAACACCACGGCCGCGCCGCGGAACACGCCGGACCAGCCATAGACGCCGACGCCCGCATTCGGCGGAATGAAGGCCCCTTCGGGATTGCTCGCGGTGACCCAGTTCGCGGTCGTGAACGAGGAGACCGTGCAGGCGATGAAGAGCAGGATGACGACCAGCTTCACCGCGACGATGAAATTGTTGAACCGCGCCGACGCTCTGATCCCCGCAACCAGCAGCGCCGTGATGAAGACGATAATGAGCATCGCCGGCACGTTGAAGATCGCGCCCGTCGACGACCATGCATGCGTGGTCGCATCATAGCTCAGCGGCGCAGACGCGAGCTCCGGCGGTATCGTAAGGCCAAAATCCCTGGCGAAGCTGACGGCATAGCCCGACCATCCGATCGAGACCGCCACCGCGCCGACGGCATATTCGAGGATCAGGTCCCAGCCGATGATCCAGGCCACGAATTCGCCCAGCGCCGCATAGGCAAAAGTATAGGCGCTGCCGCAGACCGGGACGGTCGACGACATCTCCGCATAGCAGAGCCCCGCAAAGGCGCAGGCGATCGCGCCGAACGCGAACGAAAGCGTCACCGCAGGTCCTGCATTCGCGGCCGCTGCGTGTCCGGTCAGAACGAAGATGCCCGCGCCGATGATGGCGCCGATGCCGAGCGCGACGAGATTGAGTGCCGACAGCGTGCGCCGCAGCGGCGAGGCCCGCGCGTCTCCTTCTACCCCTGCCGCCTCCTGCAGCAGGTCGGCTGTCGATTTCCTTGCCCAGATGTCTACCAAGAACCGCCTCCTCGCGACTTCGACCCCGGCGGCCGGTCGTACAGGCTAGCATGGTCTCGATACGCGGCGCCGCTCACGCATTCGGCACCACGGGCAGCTTCTCGATCATCCGTATCCCGGGCCGGCGTCGCCAATGGATCTCCGATGGCTGAACCGCAAGCTGAAGCTTTGGCCAGCGGGTGAACAGCGCTTTCAGCGCGCAGATCGCCTCGATCCGCGCGAGCTGGTGACCGAGGCAGAAATGGATGCCCGTGCCGAAGGAGATGTGGCGGTTCGGCCGCCGCTCGAGGTCCATTTGCTCGGGTTGTGGGTGCGATGCGGGATCGAAATTGGCGGCCACGATCATGGCCATCACCCGATCGTTCTTCTTCAGGGCGACGCCGCCGAGCTCGACATCGCGCCGCACATAGCGTGGCTTCGAGAATTGCACCGGGGAGACGAAGCGCAGGAATTCCTCGACCGCCAGCGCAGCGCGGTTCCAGTCGGCCTCGAGCCAGTTGCGCGTTTCGGGGTTCTTCAGCAGCTCGAACACCGATCCGCTGATCAGATGCGTCGTGGTTTCGGAGCCGGCGCCGAGCAACAGAATCATCATCGAGACCATTTCGTCCGGCGTGATGCGGCCGCCTTCCCTTTCGACCTGCACCAGTTCGGCAATGAGCCCCTCACCGCCTTCTTTGCGCGCGGCCTGCAGGCGTTCCTCCAGGTAGCGCCCCATCTTCCTCAGGATGAACAGCATGCGCAGGAAGCCGAAGGCGCTGGCAATCTGCCCCATCGCATTCGCCCAGCCGATGAATTTCGGCCGGTCGGCCGCCGGCAGGCCGAGGAGCTCGCAGATGACGGAGAGCGGCAGGATGCGCGCATAGCGCTGTACCAGATCGGCGGGGCTACCGGATGCGAACAGTTCGTCCGCAAGGCCGTCCGCGATCGCCCGGATGTGCGGCTCCATCTCGAGCACGGCGCGACGGCGGAACGCCTCATCGACGATGCCGCGCAAGCGGCTGTGATCCGGCTCGTCCTTGGTCAACATACTGTTGGCGATCGTTGCGATGGATTTCGGCATCCACCACTGAAGTCCTGCCAGCGCCCCGTCCTCCTTGCGCAGCGTGAAGATGGAGGAATCCTTCAGCATCGTTGCGGTGGTCTCATAGGTCGTGGTGACCCAGACCTTGCCCACGATCGGAAATCGCGTGGCAACCACGGGCGCGCTGGCTCGCAGCGCCGCGACAGCGGTCGCGGGATCACGGAAGAATTCTTCGCTGGTGAAATCGATGCGTGTCGCCATCGGTTATTCCTGGCTTTGGCGCGGATTCACACTCATTCGCCAATCGGCGGCGTGCCGTGAGTGTGGAAGGTCTCGATCGTCTTCAATCCCCACGCCTGGCCCTTCTTGCGCTCCTCCTCGGTCCAGACGATCGGCTTCCAGTCCGGCGCCAGGATCAAGCGGGCGCCGGCGTTGGCGACCTCGACGCGATTGCCGCCGGGCTCAAAGACGTAAAGGAAGAAGGTCTGCTGGATTGCGTGCTTGTGTGGGCCGGTCTCGATATGGACGCCGTTCTCCAGGAAGATATCGGCCGCGCGCAAGATCTCTTCGCGACTGTCGAGCGCATAGGTGACATGGTGGAAGCGGCCGGGCTTGCCGTAGTGGTCGCGAGTGTGGGCGAAGTCGTAACTCTTGTTCGACATCGTCATCCACATCGCCGCTTCCGTACCATCGTTGAGCACGATCTGCTCGGTGAGCCGACAGCCAAGGTAATTCTCGAAGAACAGGCGATTCGCCCTGATGTCGACGGCGAGGCAATTGAGATGGTCGAGCCGACGCACATTGACGCCGCGTGCAGGAAAGCGCTGCGCCTGCTTCTTCAGCGCCGGCTTGAGTTCCGGTGGCGCTTGGTACCATTCGGTCTCGTAGTAGAGTTCGATGAGATGGCCGTCAGGATCGCGGCAGCGGAAAGCCGGCCCCTGCCCCATATCGCCATCGATCCAGCCAAGATCGAAGCCGGAGTCCTTGAGCGCGGCGACACGACGCTCCAGCGCCTGCGGGCTGCGAGCGCGCAGCGCCACGTGACCCATGCCTGAAGTCTTCGCCCCTGTCAGCTTCAGCGAATAGCGTTCGTAATCGTCCCAGCCGCGCAGATAGACCGACTCGCCCTTTTGCCCGCTGACCGTCATGCCCATGACGTCGACGAAGAATTTCAGGCTCTCCTCCGGCTTTGGCGTCAGCAGTTCCATGTGGCCGAGATGAGCAAGGTCGTAGATCGGCTCCGGCTGCATTGACGTCTCCAAACTGACAAGAGGACCACGCCAGCGAACGACTCGTCCGTCACGGTTCGGATTCACTAGCCTCTTTTGCGAAGGAGCGCGACGGCGCCAGCGGCGCGCTGGATGAATTTTTCAGGGGCATGGACGCGGGCACCACGACATCCCTGGCCTCTAGGCGACGCGTCTCCGCTTTTTTCAGATGTTCCCCCGGAACTGCTGCGCCGCGAAATAGTTTGCGCCACGAGGCAAGCAGAATGACGGGGAAACTGACGCATGCCGCAAATCATCGTATCCGTGCCGATCGGCGAGAAATCGACAGACCTCTGGCGGGAGATCGGTTCTTTCGGCTCGGTGGGCCGATGGCACCCGATGCTGACGAGGGTGGAAAGCGAAGGAGACCACGAGGGCTGCACGCGGGTTGCCGAGACGCACGACGGCAAGCGACAGACCGAACGGCTGATCGAATTCGCGCCGAATGAGCGCTTCTATCGCTACAGGATGGAGGCAACCGCGATGCCGATCCGCAACTATGTCGGCGAGTTCCGCATCGAGGACGCCCCGGACCACAGCAGCAGGGTCGTATGGTCCGCGCATTTCGACCTGGTGTCGGACGAAGCATCCGGTGCAACGGACGCCGTCAAATCATTCCTGAAAGCAGGTCTTGACCATCTTGCCAGCACCCACCCCCCGCCTCCGGCGTGATCATCCTTTCGCGACCCCGCCGCGTGCGGGGCGAATGGTTGACGGCGCAGCCAGCGGTATCGCGCTCTACCGAAGCGGTAAATCGATCGTTAATCGGAACCAGCGAGGGGTCGGGTCAGGTTTTGGCGAGAAAACCCTGGTTTCCCGCGCAACTTGCTCCGCCAGCCTCTAACTTGCGAAGCAAATCCTCACCCGGATGGTGTGGATTTAGCAAAACTGGAGCCACTTCGGTTTAACCCTTTGTCCAGCCCCGCTTCCCATAGTGGGAGCCCTGCTCAATCTCGCAATATCCCGGGTCCGGAACTGTGACATCCTTTGGACGTGTGATTTCGGTGCGCGGCTCGCAAGCCCGCGTCGGACTCCTGGCAACCAGCCAGATGCCATTTTCGGAAGTGCGCGCGACCGTCGGTCGCTTCGTCAGCATCCGGAGTGCGTCTTCCGTGATCGTCGCCATGATCACGGAGGTGAGTTGCGAGGACTTGCCGACGTCCGACAATTATATCGCAACCGCTTCCGTCGACCTGCTCGGCGAAATTCTCGGCGGCGACCGTCCCAAATTCCAGCGCGGCGTCACCAACTACCCGACCATCGGCGACACCGTCGACCTGATCAACGCAGAGGAGCTACGTACGATCTATGCGCCGAGCGGCTCCGACCAGATCAATGTCGGTACCCTGCAGCAGGATCGTTCGGTCACCGCGTATGTCGATATCGAGGAAATGTTGTCCAAGCACTTCGCCGTGCTCGGTTCGACCGGCGTCGGCAAGTCCACCGGCGTGTCGCTGCTGCTCAACGAGATCCTGAAGTCGCGGCCGAACCTGCGCATCTTCCTGCTCGACGTGCACAACGAATACGGTCGCTGCTTCGGTGAGCGCGCGCAGGTGCTCAACCCACGCAACCTGAAACTGCCGTTCTGGCTGTTCAACTTCGAAGAGATCGTCGACGTGCTGTTCGGCGGCCGCCCCGGCGTGCCGGAAGAACTCGACATCCTTGCCGAAGTCATCCCGATGGCGAAGGGTATCTACACCCAGTACCAGAACGCCGACCGCATCGGATTGAAGCGCATCGATCCCAAGCAGATCGGCTACACCGTCGACACGCCGGTGCCTTATCGTCTGGTCGACCTGATCGCGCTGATCGACGAGCGCATGGGCAAGCTTGAGAACCGCTCCTCGCGCATCATCTATCACAAGCTGATCTCGCGCATCGAGACCGTCCGCAACGATCCCCGCTACGCCTTCATGTTCGACAACGCCAATGTCGGCGGCGACACGATGGCGGAGGTCATCAGCCACCTGTTCCGCCTGCCCGCCAACGGCAAGCCGATGACGGTGATGCAGCTCGCCGGCTTCCCGGCCGAGGTCATCGATTCCGTCGTGAGCGTGCTCTGCCGGATGGCATTCGATTTCGGGCTGTGGAGCGACGGCGTCTCGCCGCTATTGTTCGTCTGCGAGGAGGCGCACCGCTACGCGTCCGCCGACCGCAATATCGGCTTCGGCCCGACCCGCAAGGCCGTATCCCGTATCGCCAAGGAAGGCCGCAAATACGGCGTCTATCTCGGCCTCGTCACCCAGCGCCCGGCCGAGCTGGATGCCACCATCATCTCCCAGTGCAACACGCTGTTCACGATGCGGCTCGCCAACGACCGCGACCAGGCGCTGTTGCGCTCGGCGGTTTCCGACGCCGCGGCCAACCTGCTGTCGTTCGTGCCCTCGCTCGGCACCCGAGAGGTGCTGGCGTTCGGCGAAGGCGTGGCGTTGCCGACGCGGCTGCGCTTCAAGGAGGTGCCGCCGCATCAGCTTCCGCGCAGCGAAGCCACCATCGCGACCGTGCCGTCGGTTGCCGCCGGCCACGACATGCATTTCGTCTCGGCCGTCCTGGAGCGCTGGCGCGGCGCGACCTCGCACCGCGACGTGCCCAACGACCCCGCGATCAGCGAGCGGCCCGCCGCGCGCGCCACGACGCTGGACGCGCCGATGCTGCAGCCCTCGATGGGGCTCGATCCGGACCGCTTCTCGCTCCTGAAGAAGCCATTGCGCTGAGAGTCCTGCGGCCGGGCGCTTGCGCTCGCGCCGTCATCGACTATGGTTCCGGCCAAGCTGCACTGCCTGGAGCCGGGACCTGCCATGACTGAGCCGATCGCAACACGCTTTCCTATGCCTCCTCTCGACAAATTGCCCGAGGATATCCGCGAACGTATCCTCGCAGTGCAGGAGAAATCCGGCTTCGTGCCGAACGTCTTCCTGGCGTTCGCCTATCGCCCAGACGAGTTTCGCGCCTTCTTTGCCTATCACGACGCGTTGATGGAGAAGGACAGCGGCCTCTCCAAGGCCGAGCGGGAAATGATCGTGGTGGCAACGAGCGCCGCCAACCAATGCCACTACTGCGTGATCGCGCATGGCGCGATCCTGCGCATCCGTGCCAAGGATCCGCTGATCGCGGATCAGATCGCCGTTAACTATCGCAAGGCCGACATCACGCCGCGCCAACGCGCCATGCTCGATTTCGCGATGAAGGTGAGCCGCGAGGCGAGCACGATCTCGGAAGCCGATTTCGGCGCGCTCAAAGCGCACGGGTTCAGCGATGACGACATCTGGGACATCGCGGCGATCGCCGCGTTCTTTGCGCTGTCGAACCGGATGGCCAACTTCACCGCGATGCGCCCGAACGACGAGTTCTACATGATGGGACGGCTGCCGAAATAGCCGGCCGCCGAGGTATGCCGCGTGCTTGAATGGAGCGACATCATCCTGCGCCTTGGCGTCGCCACGCTGGCGGGCGCCCTGATCGGCCTCAATCGCGATCTGCGCGGAAAGCCGATCGGCTTGAAGACGCTCGGCATCGTCGGACTGTCCACCGCCACGGTCGTCGTGGTCGCCGTGCAGTTCACGGAGGTCGGCAAGATCACCGATGCGACCAGCCGCGTGATCCAGGGCATCCTGACTGGCATCGGCTTTCTCGGCGCCGGCGTCATCGTCCGTGAGAGAGAACACTTCCGCGTCCGTGGATTGACGAGTGCCGCCTGCGCCTTTCTGGCCGCCTGTATCGGGATCGTCTCCGGAGCCGGAGAGTGGCGGATCGTCGCGACAGCCTTGGTGATCGCGCTCGTGCTCCTGACCGTCGGCCGCCGCACCGAGCGCTTGCTGCATCGCGCACTGGGCGGCAACGGCGATTCGGACGAGCACGGCACGCCACCGCAGCCGCCGACAGGCCGCTAGGCCGTGTGGACAGTTACCTTATCCAGAGCAGAGTGGCGGCAATGGCGACGACGGCGAAGTAGTTTCGC
>NZ_JBEGDB010000295.1:0-9715 GCF_043638955.1 Bradyrhizobium sp. 31Argb
AAAGAAAGCCTTGAATCACGTTCAATCTGATTTGAGAATCCCAAGAGTCCACACGGCCTAGAGCATGATCCGGAAAATCGGATCATGATCGGTGCGCTATCTTCGAGCGAAACTCCCATAAACAAAACGGCGCCCGAAGGCGCCGTTCGTTGTTCAAGCAATCCGGTCCGGTCAGTGGGCTGTCAGGCCGCCGGTCTCTTCGGCGGTGTCGGGTTTGACGTCGACCTTGGTCTCCTCTTCCCAGACGATCGGTGTGGGCACCCGCACCAACGCCCTGGCGACGACCTCGTCGAGCCGGGAGACCGGGATGATCTCCATGCCGCCCTTGATCGCATCGGAAATCTCCGTGAGATCCTTGGCGTTGTCCTCGGGGATCAGCACCGTCTTGATGCCGCCGCGGGCGGCAGCCAGGAGCTTCTCCTTCAGACCGCCGATCGGCAGCACGCGGCCACGCAGCGTGATTTCGCCGGTCATCGCGACCTCGTGGCGGACCGGAATGCCGGTCATGACCGAGATGATCGCGGTGGCCATCGCCACGCCTGCGGACGGTCCATCCTTCGGCGTCGCGCCCTCGGGCACGTGCACGTGGATGTCGCGCCTGTCGAACAGCGGCGGCTCGATGCCGTAGGTGATCGCGCGCGAGCGGACGTAGGACGCCGCCGCCGAGATCGATTCCTTCATGACGTCGCGCAGATTGCCCGTGACGGTCATCTTGCCCTTGCCGGGCATCATGACGCCTTCGATGGTCAACAGCTCGCCGCCAACATCGGTCCAGGCCAGACCCGTGACGATACCGACCTGGTCCTCGCTCTCGATCTCGCCGAAGCGATACTTCGGCACGCCGAGGAACTCTTCGATGTTCTTCTCGGTGACCTTGACCGACTTCTTCTTGGAGATCATCAGCTCCTTCACCGCCTTGCGGGCAAGTGTGGAGAGCTCACGCTCCAGGTTACGCACGCCCGCTTCGCGGGTGTAGCGGCGGATCATCAAGAGAAGCGCATCGTCGTCGATCGACCATTCCTTGGAATCCAGACCGTGCTTGGAGAGCGCGTTCGGGATCAGGTGCTTGCGCGCGATCTCGACCTTCTCATTCTCGGTGTAGCCGGCGATCCGGATGATCTCCATGCGGTCCATCAGCGGTCCGGGAATATTGAGCGTATTCGCGGTCGTGATGAACATCACGTTCGACAGGTCGTAGTCGACCTCCAGGTAGTGGTCGTTGAAGGTCGAGTTCTGTTCGGGGTCCAGGACCTCGAGCAGCGCCGATGACGGATCGCCGCGGAAGTCGGCGCCCATCTTGTCGATCTCGTCCAACAGGAACAGCGGATTGGAGGTCTTCGCCTTCCGCATCGACTGGATGATCTTGCCGGGCATCGAGCCGATATAGGTGCGGCGGTGACCGCGGATCTCGGCTTCGTCGCGCACGCCGCCGAGCGAGACGCGCACGAATTCACGCCCCGTCGCCTTCGCGATCGACTTGCCAAGCGAGGTCTTGCCGACGCCGGGAGGCCCGACCAGGCACAGGATCGGTCCGGTCAGCTTGTTGGCGCGCGACTGCACCGCGAGATACTCGACGATACGGTCCTTGACCTTCTCGAGCCCGTAATGGTCGGAGTCCAGCACCGCCTGCGCGGCTTCCAGGTCCTTCTTGACCTTGGACTTCTTGTTCCACGGGATCGACAGCAGCCAGTCCAGATAGTTGCGCACCACGGTCGCTTCCGCGGACATCGGCGACATCTGACGCAGCTTCTTCAACTCATGCTGCGCCTTCTCGCGCGCTTCCTTGGACAGCTTGGTCTTGTTGATGCGCTCTTCCAGATCGGCCAGCTCGTCGCGACCTTCGTCGTCGCCGAGCTCCTTCTGGATCGCCTTCATCTGCTCGTTCAGGTAATATTCGCGCTGGGTCTTCTCCATCTGGCGCTTGACGCGCGAGCGGATGCGCTTCTCGACCTGCAAGACCGAGATCTCGCTCTCCATCAGGCCCAGCACCTTCTCCAGGCGTTGGGTGACCGACAGCGTCTCCAGGATGGCCTGGCGATCGGCGATCTTGACCGCCAGATGCGAAGCGACGTTGTCGCTCAGCTTGGCGAAATCGGTGATCCCCTGAACAACGCCGACGACTTCGGCGGAGATCTTCTTGTTCAGCTTCACATAGCTCTCGAAATCGGACACGACCGAGCGCGACAGGGCTTCGGCTTCGACCGAATCGGCGTCGGTGTCGGCGAGCGCGACCGCGGTCGCCTCGTAGTACTCGCTGCGGTCGGAGTATTTCTCGACGCGCGCGCGCTCAAGCCCTTCGACCAGCACCTTCACAGTGCCGTCGGGCAGCTTCAGGAGCTGCAGCACGCTGGCGAGCGTCCCCGTCTCGTAGATCGACTCTGGCGCCGGATCGTCGTCGGACGCATTCTTCTGCGTCGCGAGCAGGATCAACGCGTCGTTCTTCATCACTTCTTCAAGAGCGCGGATCGACTTCTCGCGGCCGACGAAGAGCGGCACGATCATGTGCGGGAAGACGACAATGTCACGGAGCGGCAGCACCGGATAAGAATGGCTTTCGCCGTAGACAATCGATGGCCGGGGTTTTGAGGTTGTCATGGCCTATTCCTTTCGTTGTGCCCCCTTGCACGCGGCCCGCTTGCTTGCGCAACCACCACAAGGTGCCTGTATGATCCGAATGTCGTTCGGCCCTCGGCCGCTTCTCGTTCCGGATTTCAGATGACGAATCTTGAGACGTAAATTTTCATCACCGACAGCATTACGTGGCTATCGGCCATGGGGGTGTCAAGTACTTAGAAATACCGGAAAATCCGGACTAAACGCGCAGAATTAATTACATCGAAATGGCCACCGGGAATCCCGGGAGCCATCGGTATTTTCGTTCATCCGCCGGCCGCGGCCGGCAAGCGCGATCAGGCGCTCGCGCTGCTCTCGACGGCGCGGTCGGAACGATCCGCGTAGATGTACAGCGGACGGGCCGTTCCCTCGACCACCTCGCGCGAGATCACGACCTCCTCCACGCCTTCGAGGCCCGGAAGATCGAACATGGTCTCGAGCAGGATGCTCTCCAGGATCGAGCGCAACCCGCGCGCGCCGGTCTTGCGTTCGATCGCCTTGCGGGCGACCGCGCCAAGCGCCTCGTCGGCGAAGGTCAGCTCGATGTTCTCCATCTCGAACAGCCGCTGATACTGCTTGACCAGCGCGTTCTTCGGATCGGTCAGGATCTTCTTCAGCGAGGTCTCGTCGAGATCCTCCAGCGTCGCGACCACCGGCAGGCGGCCGACGAATTCCGGGATCAGGCCGTACTTCAGCAAATCCTCCGGTTCGACGTGGCGGAATATCTCGCCGGTGCGGCGATCTTCCGGAGCGAGCACCTGCGCGGCAAAGCCGATCGAGGTCGAGCGGCCGCGTGCGGAGATGATCTTCTCCAACCCGGAGAAGGCGCCGCCGCAGATGAAGAGGATGTTGGTGGTGTCGACCTGGAGGAATTCCTGCTGCGGGTGCTTGCGGCCGCCCTGCGGCGGGACGGAAGCCACCGTGCCTTCCATGATCTTCAACAGCGCCTGCTGCACGCCCTCACCCGACACGTCGCGCGTGATCGAGGGATTGTCCGACTTGCGGCTGATCTTGTCGATCTCGTCGATGTAGACGATGCCGCGCTGCGCGCGCTCGACGTTGTAGTCGGCCGCCTGCAGGAGCTTCAGGATGATGTTCTCGACGTCCTCGCCGACATAGCCGGCTTCCGTCAGCGTCGTCGCATCCGCCATGGTGAAGGGCACATCGAGGATGCGCGCCAGCGTCTGCGCGAGCAGCGTCTTGCCCGAGCCTGTCGGACCGATCAGGAGGATGTTCGACTTCGCGAGCTCGACGTCGTTGTGCTTGGTCTGGTGATTGAGCCGCTTGTAGTGATTGTGCACGGCAACCGACAGCACCTTCTTCGCATGGCTCTGGCCGATGACGTAATCGTCCAGCACCTTGCAGATTTCCTTCGGAGTCGGGATGCCGTCGCGCGACTTCACCAGCGAGGACTTGTTCTCCTCACGGATGATGTCCATGCAGAGCTCAACGCATTCGTCGCAGATGAAAACGGTGGGACCCGCGATCAGCTTGCGGACTTCGTGCTGGCTCTTGCCGCAGAACGAGCAATATAGCGTGTTCTTGGAATCGCTCGTGCCGACCTTACTCATTCTTATCTCCGTCCGCCGTTCGAACCCGTCGCTCCATCGACCTATTCCGGTACTGTCCGGGCTTTAGGTGTAGATAGAGCAAAAACCGTACCAAAAAAGACCCTACTTAATACTGATCCGGCGAATCGCGGTTCAGTCGAATCTCCCCCGCAACTACATCCGATACGTCAGAGCCAACCATGCTGTCATCCGACTATCAAGAATTCGCTAACCGGGGGCTTGCCGGGCACCGTGACAATACCGTGATTTATAGCCTCCGCACGTAAATAACCTGTCGAAAACGCACGGTCGTTGCGACATTGCCACGCGACAGCTCGATACGAAAGCGGAACTTTCTGCCCAAGTTGGGGCATACTGCACCGCAATCGCCTGAGTTTGCCGACAGGGATTTCGTCGTCAACGCAAAAATCGCGCAAGCGATCCCGTAAGACTACGCGGCTTTCGCTGCAGCCGGATCCTCGGGACGCCTATCGATCACCTTGTCGACGAGACCAAACGCTTTCGCGTCTTCCGCCGTGAGGAACTTGTCGCGCTCGAGCGCATCCTCGATGGCCTTGTAGGTCTGGCCGGTGTGCTTGACGTAGATTTCGTTTAGCCGCTTCTTGAGATTCAGGATCTCCTGCGCGTGCAGCATGATGTCGGTGGCCTGGCCCTGGAAGCCGCCGGAGGGCTGATGCACCATGATGCGCGAGTTCGGCAGCGTGAAGCGCATGTCCTTCTCGCCGGCAGCGAGCAAGAGCGATCCCATCGAGGCCGCCTGGCCCGTGCACAGCGTCGACACCGGCGGGCGGATGAACTGCATGGTGTCGTAGATCGCAAGACCCGATGTCACCACGCCGCCGGGCGAGTTGATGTACATCGAGATTTCCTTCTTCGGATTCTCGGCCTCGAGGAACAGAAGCTGCGCGACGATCAGCGTCGACATGCCATCCTCGACCGGGCCGGTCACGAAGATGATGCGCTCCTTCAGCAGGCGCGAGAAAATGTCGTAGGCGCGCTCACCGCGGTTGGTCTGTTCGACGACCATCGGCACGAGGTTCATGTAGGTTTCAACGGGATCGCGCATGGGATTACCCCTGGAGTTGGCGGGGCCGAACGGCCGCCGGCTGTTCCGGACGGACGATCGTCCCGTGATGCAGGACTGCGTTAAGCTGCGCTCAGATATGCGCCATTTTCGCGGCGGCAAGACCGCACAGATGGCTAGGTCCGAACGCGGCAACTCAAACCGATTCGGCTGGTCCCGCCTAGCGACGGAATGCCGTCGTTCGGCCGGTTTCGCCGTTCATCATTAACACGAGGTGCCGGGATTACGCCGCAGTTTTCTCGGCGTCTTCATCCTTGAACAGGTCTTCCTTCGAGACCTTTTTCTCGGTCACGTTGGCGAGTTCGAGGATGAAGTCGACCACCTTGTCCTCGTAGATCGGGGCACGGAGCTGGGCGAGCGCCTGGGCGTTGTTGCGATAGAAGTCCCAGACCTCCTTTTCGCGGCCCGGCATCTGGCGCGCACGCTCGATCACGGCGCGGCCGACCTCGTCATCGGACACCGTGATCTTGTTCTTCTCGCCGATCTCCGACAGCACGAGGCCAAGCCGCACGCGGCGGTCGGCGATCCTGCGGTACTCTTCCTTGGCGGCGTCCTCGGTGGTGTTCTCGTCGGCAAACGTCTTGCCGGCGGAATCCATCTCCGCCTTGATCGAGTTCCACATCAAGTTGAACTCCTCGTCGATCAGCGACGGCGGCGCCTCGAACCTATGGTTCTCGTCAAGCCGGTCGAGCAGCGCGCGCTTGACGCGCTGACGCGTCGCGCCGGCGAACTCGGCCGTCAACCGCGCCCGTGCGGCTTCCTTCAGCTTGTCGAGCGATTCCAGCCCGAGCGTCTTGGCGAACTCGTCGTCGATCACGGTCTCGCCGGGTGCTTCCACCGTGGTCGCCGTGGTCTCGAATTCGGCCGGCTGGCCGGCGAGCTTTTCGCTGGCATAGTTCTTCGGGAACGTGACCTTCAGCGTGCGCGTCTCGCCTGCGCCGATACCGATCAGTTGCTCCTCGAAGCCGGGAATGAACTGGCCCGCACCGAGCACGACCTGGATGCCCTCGCCGGTTCCGCCGTCGAAGGCTTCACCGTTGATGGTACCTTTGAAGCTGATGGTGACGCGGTCGCCGTTCTCAGCCTTCGCGCCCTCGCTCTTGGCCGAATAGGGACGGCTCTGATCGGCGATGCGCTTGATCGCCTCATCAACATCGGCGTCGGTCACATCAGTGACCGGCTTCTCGACCTGGAAGGTCTTGAAATCGGCAAGCGTGATCGGCGGCACGACCTCGATCGCTACCGTGTAGGTCAGGTCGCTCTTGCCGGCGAGCAACTCCTCGACCTCTTTCTGCTCGGTCGGCATCGTGATCTTCGGCTCGGTCGCAAGACGGAAGCCGCGGTCGGTGAAGATCTGCGTGTTGGCGTCGCGGATGGTCTGGTCGATGGTCTCCGCCATCACCGAGCGGCCGTAGATCTTCTTCAGATGGCTGACCGGCACCTTGCCGGGACGGAAACCGTTGATGCGGACCTTGTCCTTCAGGTCCACAAGTTTCGCGTCCGCCTTGGCATCGAGGTCGGTGGCAGGAACGCTGATCTTGAACTCGTGTTTCAGTCCCTCATTAAGGGTCTCGGTGACCTGCATCTTCTTCTTCCGCTCCTGTCGCGCCTTTGCGGGCGCGACTGTGTCAATGGTTCGACGCACGGCTCAACGCCTGCGCCGGTGGTTCGGCGGACCTGTCTCCCGAACACAGAGACAGGCCCTCCAGAAAGGGATCATGCAAACGCTGGATGAGCGCTTGGTGCGGGTGGAGGGACTCGAACCCCCACAACTTTCGTCACTGGAACCTAAATCCAGCGCGTCTACCAGTTCCGCCACACCCGCTTGGCGCATCATCTCCGGCCGCGATGCCGCGGGCGGCGGCTTATAGCATGAGCCCGCCCCGGCGCAGCAAAAAAATGGCTTTTTTCGCATGTCCTCTCGGCCCAAATGGCCGCTGGACTTACAGGTTCAAAAATGGTCCGGATCGGGCCGATGGCAAGCCTTTTCCTGAAGCTCGATCGACGCACCCTGCTGGCCGGACTAGGCGCCGCCGCGCTGCAAGCGGGCCTTCCCGCCGCAACCTTGGCGCAAGCCCGTCGTTCACTCGCCATTTCCGCGAGACCCGACAGCCTGGTGCTGCGCCAGGGCGGCGCGGCTACGCCGGTCTGGTCGTTCCCAGGCGAGGACATCAGGGCGAATCGCGGCGAGACCATCGAGCTGACGCTCGGCAACGATCTTCCCGCACCCCTTGCATTGTACTGCCGGGGAATCGACGGCGCTCCGGCCGCCGAGCCCCTGCTCGCCCGGGCGCCGCTTGCCGCCGGGGCGAAGGAGAGCTTCCAGCTTCCGCTGCGCCACGCCGGCACATTCCTGTTCGATCCCGGCCTCCTCAATGACGGCCAACCGCTACCGCTGCGCGCAAAGCCACTGGTCGTCTCCGAACGCGAGCATATCTCCGTCGACCGCGACGAGGTGCTCTTGATCGAGGAATGGCGGCTGCGGCCGGATGGCTCCGCTATCGCGCCGGGGACGGAGGCCAAGGATGCGACGCCGGTCTATACCGTTAACGGCCGGACTTCATTCGAACTCTCAGCACGCGCCAATGAGCGCCTGCGGCTCCGGTTCATCAATGCCTCCCAACGCACTGTGCTCGCGGTGAAATTGGAAAGCCACGAGGTCCGCGTCATGGCCATCGACGGCCAGCCTGCCGAGCCATTTCCTGCGCGCAACGGTGCGCTCGTGTTGGCGCCGGGCGGCCGCGCAGACGCCTATGTCGATGCCGTCGCGAGCGCATCGATCCTGCTCCATGACGGCAAGGAGGCGTGCCCGGTCGGACGACTCTTACTCTCCGGCGAGGCCCTGCTCCGCCCGGCGCCGCTGCCATCGGCGCCGCCGCTTCCCCCCAACGGCCTGCCGGCCCAGCTCGACCTCAAGAATGCGCAGCGGTTCGAACTGGTCGTCGGGGTGCCAGCTGACTGGACGCGTCCGGCCAGCTTCACCCCCTCCGCGCCACCAGCCTTCCGCGCCAAGACCGGCCGTGCGGTGGTGCTGGCGCTTACCAATCGCGCGCCGATTACCACCGTCTTCCACCTCCACGGCCATCACTTCCGCCTGCTCGACCGGCTCGACGACGGCTGGAAGCCGTTCTGGCTCGACACACTCGCGATCGAACCCGGCCAGACCCAGCGCATTGCGTTCCCGGCCGAGTATACCGGCCGCTACCTGATCGAACAGGTCGCGACAGACTGGGCAGCGCCACGGCTCGTGCGATGGTACAGTGTCGAATAAGAACAAGGGGAAACGACCATGGGCCAAACAGTTCCAGCGATCCGCGGCATCAGAGCGCGAGCCGTCGTCGTGCCGCTCAAGCGTCCTGTGAAGAACGCCTTCGGCGTGATCGATTCCGGGCCACTGGTCCTGATCGATATCGAAACCGATCAGGGCGTTACTGGTCGTTCCTACATCTTCGCCTACACCAGGCTCACGCTTAAACCACTGGTTCATCTGGTCGAGGAGACCGGCCGCGATCTCGTCGGCCGGCCGGCCGCCCCGTTCGACCTGATGAAGGCGATGGACGCCAAGTTCCGCCTGCTCGGCTGGCAGGGCCTCGTCGGCATGGCTGTCTCCGGCCTCGACATGGCCTGTTGGGACGCGCTGGGACAGGTCGCGAGCAAGCCGGTCGTCGAGTTGCTCGGCGGATCGGCGCGCCCCCTTCCCGCCTATGACAGCTATGGCGCGGTCGATCCCGCAGCCGACGAGCGCGCGCTCCGCCGCTCACTCGACCAGGGCTTTCGCGGCATCAAGATCAAGGGCGGCGACGGTGATGCCGCCAATGACGAACGCGTGGTCAAGGGCGTGCGCGCCGTCATCGGGCCGGACATCGCCTTGATGATCGACTTCAACCAGTCGCTCGATCCGGCGGAAGCCAAACGCCGCATCGCGCGCCTTGCGCCCTACGACCTGCATTGGGTCGAGGAGCCCGTGCCGCAGGAGAATCTCTCCGGCCACGCCAGCGTCCGAATGGACTCGCCGATTCCGATCCAGGCCGGCGAGAACTGGTGGTTCCCGCGCGGCTTTGCCGAGGCGATCTCGGTCGGCGCCAGCGATTTCATCATGCCCGACCTGATGAAGGTCGGCGGCGTCACCGGCTGGCTGCAGGTCGCCGGGCAAGCGGACGCCGCCTCGATCCCGATGTCGAGCCATCTGTTCGCGGAAGCCAGCTCCCATGTGCTCGCGGTGACGCCGACCGCGCATTGGCTCGAATTCCTCGACCTCTCCAGCGCCATCCTGGCAAAGCCGGCCGAGGTCATCGACGGCGCCGTCACCGCCCGCGGCCCGGGCCTCGGGCTGGAATGGAACGAGCCGGCGGTCGCGAAATATCAGGTGACCTAGGGTCTGTTGGGATTCATCGGGAGTTTATCACGGCAGCGGTCAGATGGATCATGGCTGCGAAGCTTTGATCTG